>DUZB01000019.1 GCA_013349725.1 Deltaproteobacteria bacterium
AGCCACCACTTTGATACCCCTGAACGGCAGCCCCGCTAATTCATGACTGGAGACTTTGCTGGCAGTTACATCCTGGAGAAGGGACTGTTGGGCTTTTGGCTTCAGGGCGTTTCCATTGAATAAGACCGAACCTGAGGAATCAAGGAGGAGTACCCCTGGGCCAGTAGCAACATAGGTTTTTTTGCCATCGAGGGTGGAAAGCTGAATTTCGGTTTCAGGCAGAAGTCGATATTTGTGGCCGGGTTCAAGGTAATCGTACTCATGGATGGATTTACCTTTTGGTCCAAGAAACTGACCCTTAACAACGACACACTGTAACCGATACGTGGTTTGGGCTGTAACCGGAAGAGGCTCTCCCAGAAGACCACTCCAGCAAAAAACAAGGAGAGCGATGAATAGTAACAGGGTGGTTCTTTTCATTCCTTGCCCCTGCCAAGGTCTGATTTAGGAAAGAAAGTTAACTTGCAATGATGTTTAATACACTAAAGTAAAATAACGAGAATCTTAGGTCAAACAAAATCGGATTTAGGATGTGCTTTCTATAATTGAGAGACTGGAACCCCTTATGGCATTTCGGAATCTGCCAGCCTCATCCAGTTGAAGTTTGCTTGCGTTAAGTCAGCATCGCGAATAGGCCAGTTTGCAGTAAATTTCAATAAGTTTATCAGCCGGAAACGGTAAAGCGATCAATGCAAGAATGGAGATGCCAGCCTTGAAGCCACCGCTTTCACTCCCTTGGTCCAATTGTGTGGTATCCTAACAGGAAATGAGAAAGGTCTTCAACAAAAATAACAATTTGGAAAAATTCACACACATACAAGATGTAGTAGCCTCTTACACTCCCAGTTCTGAAAACATAATCTTTTGAATCTGAAAGCCTTTTCACGTATTCAGTTCTTGAAAATATCTAAATGATTCAAGACCGGGAATAATTGACGGTTATTGCCGTCTTCGGCGGAACGTAACTGCGTCTGGAAATAGATCCGCTTTTTCAAGAAAGCAAAAACCCTGAAAAGCGCTTTCTTCATCGAAGGGCGGCGCCTTCCACATCGCTCTGCCCGAATGGGAACGGCTTCGAGGCGAGAAAATGGCGTTTACGGCTTCCGTGCTGGGAGAGGTGGTTTCGGAGGAGGCGGGATGAAGAATTTCCCGTTTTGCGGGAGCATCCACAATTTCTAAGCAAAGATGATCAGGGCTCAATAGAACTGGAAATCCTATTGAACCCTGATCCGATGGTGTGGCTATACTTTCTTATTCACTCGGAAGGTTTCATCCCCTTTTTCAAGAAAGTTGATGATCTGGGTGGCGGCAGCCACGCCGGCATTAATATTGGCCTCGGCGGTCTGGGCGCCCATCTTCTTGGCGGTAAAAAAGCTCCGGTCCCCGCAGGTCGCGCATATTTCGTCCTTGCAGTCAGGGGTCAGGTCCGAGCCGTAGCAGAAATCCGGTCTTTCAGCAAACATCCGTTTCAAACCCTCCTCATCGATTACCCTTTTTCGGGCCGTGTTGATGAGGGCGGCGCCTTCCTTCATTTTGCTGAGAAGTTCAAAGTTGATGGAATTAACCGTTTCGCTATTTCGCGGAATGTGAAGGCTGATGAAATCACAAGTGGAGTAGAGCTCCTCCCTTGAGTCCACCGGCTTGACTTCATCTTGGATCATGATGCTCTTGTCCACAAAGGGATCATAGGCGTAAACATCCATCCCGAACCCTTTGGCCAGTCGCGCCACGCACTTGCCGGCGTTTCCATAGGCATGAATGCCGATGCTCTTCCCTCTCAATTCCGTCCCCGGCTTCCCCATATACTGTTTTCGGACCAGGTTCAGCATCATACCAAAGGCCAGTTCTGCCACCGCGTTGCTGTTCTGCCCCGGCGTGTTCATGACGCAGATGCCTTTTTCAGTGGCCGCTTCCAGGTCGATATTGTCGTAACCGGCCCCAGCCCGGGCCACCACTTTCAGATTTTTGGCCGCATCCAGGACTTCCCGGGTGGCCATGTCGCTGCGGATAATAAGGCCGTCCACATCTTTCACGGCGTCCAGCAACTCTTGCTTGTCCGTATAGTTTTCAAGAAGCCGCAATTCAAAATCCGGATTTTTCGAAACCACCTCCTTGATACGTTCCACGGCGGCTTTGGCAAAAGGCTTTTCGGTGGCCACCAGTATTACTTTTGACATTTTAAGACTCCCCCATTTCTAAAATTAAACAATCCGTTCCGGTTACGCCATAACATCAGCTCATCCAAATGTAATAATAAACAAATCATTCCAGAATTTTCCAAAGCCCATAGGGCTCCCGAAGAGGCAATATGCTACACCCGTCGATCAATTCAATCAAGAAATAAATGATGCCTTTATTCTTTCACCGTGGTCGGTTCACGCTTTTTTCAAACGCGACCTGCCATCCATCTCTTTCAGCTCCAGGCCTCCTGCAGACGGTTTTTAAGTAAAAAACCGGCATCCTTCACTCAAGCCAATCTCTCCGGACCTGAATATCTACATATGGCTGCGACAGCTCGTTGGTGATTATGTGCGCCTGGCCCGTTAGATCCTCCCGGTATCTTTTCTGTTTTCGTGGATAGAAAAGCGTTGACATAGTGGTGGTTTATCGTATTCTAAAGAATATCATCCAGAGTGTAGGCGCATAAAGGGGGGGGTGTGACATGGGCAGGTTGATTCAAGGTCTATTCTTCATGCTTCTGATCATGGCGGCCGGGTCAGTCTGGGCGGCTGAAACCATTGTCCTGGGGGCGGAAAATGACTGGGTCCCGTATTCGAACCAGGATGGTACGGGAATGGCCAACGAAATCGTTCTGGCTGCTTATAAGGCCGTGGGCATCAATGTGAAGTTCAACGTAGGACCGTACAACCGGTTGTTGAAAATGGTCAGGGATGGAGAGATATTAGGCGCCTTCAATATCCCTAAAGAGAAGTCCAACGAGAAAGAATACTTGTTTGGTAAAACGCCGATTTTTAGCGCGCAGTCAGCCTACTATCAAAACGTGGAGCACCCTCTGTCCGTCACCAGTAAGGAAGGGTTGAAGAACGGCGAAAAAATCGGTGTGGTCTTCGATTATGGATATGGGGACTTCTTTTCCGGAAATGACAGGATCGTCAAGATGGAAGTCCGATCGGACCAGTTGAACCTGCGGAAACTGGCCAAAGGAAGAATTGATGCCACGATCCTTTATGACAAGACGGCTCGAAAACTACTCAAGGAAGAGGGCCTTTCGGATAAGATTGTAAAGGCCTTTGACAGCGAGTCCGGTGATATCCATGTGGCCTTTTCAAAACGTTTTCCCAATGCGCAACAGTATGCGGACAAGCTGGATGAAGGCCTGGCGGTTATCAAAGCTTCCGGGATCCTGAAGCAGATCACGGATTCTTACTGACCGTTCGAGACTATAACTTTTAAGATAATAGTTTTGGGGACGCAGATTTTCGCAGACAAGCACAGATAATTAGTGCCTGAACGAAAACCCCGTTCAGGCACGATTTTGGATTTTAGATTTCGGATTTTGGAATTATGGGACGAACTCCAACTCATTAAAGCCTCATTATTTATGCTGTACTCATTTTCATTCCGAGGTTTTCGTTCATGCACTAATTATTAAGAATAAAAAATTACGTATAATCTGCGTTTATCAGCGTCCAAATTCTTTTCCTTGTGGTGCGGCACGGAGGGGCCGGTTATGAACGTGTTACTGATTTACCCGAAATTCCCGGATACTTTTTGGTCCTTTAATTATGCCTTGCGTTTTATCGGAAAACGTTCGGCTTTTCCGCCGCTGAGTCTGCTGACCGTCGCGGCCCTGTTGCCGGAGAGTTGTCAAAAGCGCCTTGTGGATGTGAACGTAAACTGCCTCATCGATGAGGATCTTTTGTGGGCGGACTTCGCTTTCATCGGTGGAATGACTGTTCAACGGGACTCGGCGAAACAGATTATCGCCCGTTGCAAGGCGAAGGCTTTGACGATTGTTGCGGGTGGCCCCCTTTTTACTGCCCAACCGGAGGAGTTTGGGGATGTGGACCATCTGGTTCTCGACGAGGCCGAATCTACATTGCCCCCTTTTCTTGAGGATTTGAAAACCGGGCAACCGAAAAAGATCTACAGGGCAACCGGTTTCTGCGATATTCATCACACTCCCGTTCCCGTATGGGATTTGATACACACGAAAAAATATGCGTCCATGACGATTCAGTCTTCGCGAGGATGCCCGTTTAACTGCGAATTCTGCAATGTCACAGCCCTTTTCGGTCATCGACCACGTGTAAAAACACCGCAGCAGATTATTGCCGAACTGGATCACATTTATAATGCAGGCTGGCGTAATTCCATATTTTTTGTTGACGACAATTTTATCGGAAACAAACAACACCTGAAGACAGCGTTGCTGCCTGCTTTGATCGAATGGAGAAAAGACAAAAAAGGATGTGTTTTCTTTACGGAGGCCTCCATCAATCTGGCCGATGATCCGGAGCTCTTGGACATGATGGTCAAGGCCGGATTTGATTCCGTCTTTATAGGCATTGAGTCTCCCGATGATGCCTGCCTTACGGAATGTCATAAGAGCCAGAACAAGGACCGGGATCTTCTGCAAAGCGTTAAAACTATCCACCAAGCGGGGTTGCAGGTGATGGGCGGGTTCATTGTCGGTTTTGACAGCGATACGCATTCTATTTTCCAGCGACAAATCGATTTTATTCAGCAAAGCGGAATTGTGGCCGCAATGGTGGGAATGCTACAGGCTCCTCCGGGGACAAGATTATTTGACCGGCTTCAAAGGGAAAACCGTTTGGTCAGCGCGTTCTCCGGAGACAATGTGGACGGAACGACTAATATCATCCCCAAAATGGGTATGGAAACTCTTTTAGCCGGGTATCGTTCGATCATGAAGCATATTTATGCTCCCCGCAACTTCTACCGGCGTGTGAGAAGGTTTCTGGAAGAGCTTAAGGCTCCTGATATCACTACTCCCATGGATCTCCAGAGGTTCCTGGCGTTTTTTCGGTCCGGCTTTCGGCTTGGTGTCTGGGGCAAAGAACGCCTCCATTTCTGGCATCTGATGATCTGGACTCTACTTCGCAGGCCCAGGCTGATGCCGTTGGCTGTAACCCTTGCCATATACGGACATCACTATCGGAGGATATGTGAAATATATATTCCCTAAACCGGCGAAACAGGAACCGGACTGATCTCGCGCAGAGACGCAGAAACCAGAGGAATAAAAACAGAAACCGGTTTTTTCAATTTTTAAGGATGGCGTTCAACTGATCCAGGTAGCTCTGGAATGCGGGCCGTAATTGGAAGTGGGTCGTCGCGGCCTTTTCTTCCAGGGACCTGAGGAAATTATAGGGCAGTTCCTTTTGTTTCATGTTGACCAGCCAGGAGGGAATATATCCTTCAGGATCCAGGTAGAACACAAACAGTATTTTGGTGCGGTCTTTGCCGACCGGTCGCATACAGGTTTTCCCCATATGCATGAAGGCCCTGACATTGCCTTTTCCAACCGGGAAGGATGCATCCTCCACGGAAAAAATATCAACTATCAGGTATTTTTTCTGTCGGTCCAGCCTCAGTTCGTTGCGGAGCAGCAACTCCCTGCCGGAAAAGGGCCAGGGTAATTTATTGACGCTGTAAGTGATACCGTCAAGGTCCGAGAACTCCTTGACCATATACTTGACTTCGATATCCGGCATCCATTCTTTGGCTATTTCGACTCTGCGCAATACTTCCATGATCTGTTCAATAGGGGCGTTCAGCGTACCGGTCGCCTTGAAAGCCAGAATGTTTGAATCCGGGACTTTCTGCGAATAAACATCTATTCCATCTTTGCTGAATATCTGCTCCCAACGGTCTTCGACAAAAGGAGGCTGTGCCGGTGAATCGACCGATGCGAGGCTTTTGAAGGCGAAAAGGAAAAAAAACGACAGGCATAAAAAGCATGATAAGCGTATTTTCAATTTATTTCCGATGCGCATTACGAGATGGGATGTTCTCTGTCTTTAAAAAGAAAGGGGGAGCAGCCACGTTGACTGATCCCCCAAAAAAAATTGGCGTCCCCAAGGGGATTCGAACCCCTGTCGCAGGCGTGAAAGGCCTGTGTCCTGGACCTGGCTAGACGATGGGGACGTTGTCGGTACAAACTTTGATTGACAGCGTATTTATGGCCACCGCCGAGGCTGTCGCCTCAGATGCAGTCCTGTATACAAATGAATAAGAGCATTCGCTGCTACTCTTTGTAAACTGCATCTTATACAGTAAGAAAAATGCAATGTCAAATTAAATCATTCGGGAATGGTGAAAAATTGTATTTTTTTATTTGCTGTCATTGAAATATTATGAGAAAAGAATGCACCCTGTAACTAAATCCGGCAAACCCTGCCGGAAGACACCTCTTGAGGAGTTTTGATCATGTTATATGAAAAAGAAGCACTTCGGTATCACAGTGAACCTCGACCTGGAAAGGTCGAAGTCATCCCCAGTAAACCGTGCGTTACCCCCTATGATTTGAGCCTGGCGTATACGCCGGGGGTCTCCGTGCCTTGCCTCAAAATCCAGGAAGACAATGACCTGTCTTTTGAATATACGATTCGCGGAAATCTTGTTGGCGTTATCACCAATGGAAGTGCCGTCCTGGGACTTGGCAATATCGGAGCCGTTGCGAGCAAGCCGGTCATGGAAGGGAAGGGCGTTCTCTTTAAACGGTTTGCGGATCTGAATGTCTTTGATATTGAGGTGGATGCGGATGATCCCGAAGCCTTTATTGACACCGTGAAACGTCTGGAGCCCACATTCGGTGGAATCAACCTGGAAGATATCAAGGCGCCGGAATGCTTTTATATTGAGGAACGTCTGATTTCCGAGATGCATATCCCTGTTTTTCACGATGATCAGCACGGAACGGCGATTATCTCAGGGGCTGCTCTTTTGAATGCCTGCAGACTCACGGGCAGGAATCTTGAAGACATCCGGGTCGTCATTAACGGGGCAGGGGCTGCCGCCATCGCGAGTGCGAAAATGCAGGTGCAGCTTGGCGTAAAACGGGAGAATATTATCGTCCTCGATTCAGGGGGCGTTATTTACAAGGGCAGGGCGAAAGGAATGAATCCTTACAAGGAATTATTCGCCACGGACAGCCCGGCGCGAACCCTTGAAGAGGCGGTAAAAGGGGCCGATGTTCTCATGGGCCTGTCCGTAAAGGGGGCGTTCACTCCCTATCATTTATCCCTGATGAATAATAAACCGATCGTATTTGCATTAGCCAATCCGGAACCTGAAATAGGGTATGACGAGGCAAAAGCCGCCAGACCGGATGCCATTGTGGGAACGGGAAGGTCCGATTTTCCCAACCAGGTGAATAACGTGCTTGGTTTCCCATTCATTTTCAGAGGGGCATTGGACGTGCGAGCGGCGGCCATCAATGAGGAGATGAAAATTGCGGCTGTGCGGGCGCTGGCGGAGCTGACCAGAGAGGATGTGCCCGATTCGGTAATAAGGGCGTATGGGGGAAAACCCATTCAGTTCGGTCCTGATTATATTATTCCGAAACCGCTGGATTCGAGGGTTCTGCTGAAAGTGGCGCCTGCAGTGGCCAACGCCGCCATAAATAGCGGTGTCGCCAGAAAAGGAATTCCCAGCCAGAAAGGGTATGTGCAGGCCCTGGAAGCGATGTTGGGCCCTGAGCGTGAAATCATGAGGAAGATCATTATTCGCGCCCAGCAGGATCCCAGAAGAATTGTTCTGCCGGAAGGCAACCATCCCGTCATTTTGCGAGCCGCCCACCAGGTCGTAAGGGATGGTATCGCGCGACCGTGGTTATTGGGGAATAAACAAGAAATCAAACTATTATCTGAAGAGCTTCACATATCACTGGAAGGGATTGAGATCCTGGATCCTGTGGAAAGCCCTCTGTTCGAACAGTTCTCCCATAAGTTGTTTGAAATGAGGGCACGCAAAGGCTGGTCAATGGATGAGACCAGGCGGCAGCTCCGCAGGAGGTATGTTTTCGGCGCCATGATGGTTCATGAAGGAATAGTGGACGGGCAGGTGCACGGGATAGACCGATATTATCCGGATGCCATACGACCGGTTTTGCAGGTTATTTCAAAAAAACCCGGCGTATCGAAAGTTTCAGGGGCTTATCTCATGGTGTTTCGGGAGCGGACCCTTCTTTTTGCCGACGCCACGGTAAATTTTAACCCCAGTGCCGAGGAATTAGCCGAAATCGCCATTCAGACCGCGGAACTTGCGGAATATTTTGACATTAAGCCCAGAGTGGCCATGCTTTCCTTTTCCAATTTCGGGAGTAGCGTGCATCCTGAAGCAGCGTGTGTGAAGGAGGCGGTTGACATTGCCCGCCGACGGAATCCCGACCTGATTATTGACGGTGAGATGCAGGCGGATACCGCAGTCACGGAGACGATCCTTTCAAAGGAATATCCTTTCAATCGGCTCGGCGGTTCAGCCAATGTGCTTATTTTTCCAAATCTCAGCTCCGGGAATATCGCCTACAAACTTCTGGAACGGCTGGGGGGCGCCAAGGTGGTTGGCCCTCTCCTGATGGGGATAAGCAGGCCTTTCAACGTATTGCACAGGGGTGCTGACATGGAAAATGTGGCGAACGTAATTGCCGTGACCGTTACCCAGGCGCAGAGCCATGTCAGCTGACGGGAAGCATCAGCCAGGCCTTAATCCCGGCGCGGCCATTCAACGCCGTCCTGTTCTTCGGAATAATAGCAAAACCTGTCCCAGTCAAATTCCCTGAAAGAGACGGGACAGCGAAATTTCACTTTCCGTTCCGTCACTTCAAGGACTTCCCAGTCTCCCCCTCGAGGTCCACCCTCAATATGAATTTTCTGTCCCGTCTCAAAAGGGAAAGGTTTAAATAGAATAACCTTGTGTGTTGACATAATTGTGCCTCCTGGATAGTACATGATTCGATGCTTATGGTTGGTTGATAAACCTTGAGACGAAAAATGTAAACTCTTTTTGCAGTCTTTTCCGAAATCGCGGTGGTGATTTGCCAGGGAGTGGAATGCTCAAGAAATTCAGCCTGTATGGGTTTTTAAAAAACCAGCAGTACTACGACTATTTCCTTTTGCTTGCTTTCAGGCAGATGGGGTTGACCTTCTTTCTCATTGGTCTGCTGATTGCGTTTCGCGAGATCATGGTCAACCTTATGGAAGTACCCAGTGGGGCCATTGCCGATCTCAGTGGGCGCCGCAGGGCCATGATCTTCAGCTTTGCAGCGTATATCGTCAGCTTTTTCATTTTCGGCCTTTCGGGAACGCTTTCCCTGAAGGGAGTGTTGGATCAAAATTCCCTGATTCTGCTTTTGATGCTGGCTATGGTCTTTTTCGCCATTGGGGAGGCTTTTCGAAGTGGAACCCATAAATCGATCATTTTCATGTGGCTGGAGATAGAGGACAGGACAAAGGAACGCACCCGGGTGTATGGATATACCCGTTCGTGGAGCAAAATAGGTTCAGCTGTTTCCGTGCTGCTGGCATGTGTGTTTGTCTTTGCGACCAGCAACTATATTTATGTTTTCTTTTTTGCCATCATCCCTTATGTGTTGAACATTGTAAACTTGGCAAGCTACCCCCGGGAACTGGATGGAAAGGTGGTAGAAAGGCTCTCGATCAGGCGGATGTTCGGGCACCTGAAAGATGCCATGGTGGTCTCTTTTAAAAGACCCAGCCTCAAAAGGCTCATTCTTGAATCGATGGGATTTGAAGGGTTTTTCAAGGCTTCCAAGGATTATCTTCAGCCTATTTTAAAATCCGCGGCTCTTCCGATTACGGCAGTTCTCTTTTCCGGGATGGAATTGACCGATGAACAGAAATCCGTTGTTCTCATCGGACCCGTGTTTTTCATCCTGTTCCTCTTGTCTGCTGTTGCCAGTCGAAATGCCTATCGATTGGTAGAAAAAAAGGGAGAGGAGGAGCATGCCGCCCGATTTCTGTGGGGTGTCACCGTACTGGTCAGTCTTATTCTTTTACCGGCCATGTTCTACGGTATCTACCTGGTGATGATTGTGGGGTTTGTAGCACTTTACATTCTGCAGAATATCTGGAGGCCGGTCCTGATCAGCCGATTTAACGCCAATACCGACAAAACCCAGGGGGCCACGGTCCTTTCCATAGAGTCTCAGGCGAAGAGTGTTTCCACCATGCTGATTGCCCCTTTTTTGGGATTGGCTATCGACCTGGCAAGGGAACACGGCATCGGGGCAAGCGAATTCTGGCCGGTGGGTGTTTTAGGCTTAGGCATCGGGTTGGGTTTTTTCCTGACGGCGAAGAGGCATAAATGAGATTCCAAGAAAAGACTGTTGTCCGAAAGAATCACTGTATTTTTTCGCGCAGAGACGCAGAGACGCAGAGGGAAAGAATCACTGTATTTTTTCGCGCAGAGACGCAGAGACGCAGAGGGTGATAATTTTTAATGAAGCAGAAAGAACCCGTCCGCATTGACTTCATCCCATTGTTTTTTTGGCTTATCGTGGGCTCTTGTCGCTTCTTTTTCCGCGCCTCCGCGCGAGACAATCCCTGTAGTCTGCTTTCCTATCTGGCCAGCCTTTCAAGTTGTTCCCGGAACTGCTTCGCGCCTCCATTGACAGGCCAGGTGATCGGGAGAGATTCCCTGAATTATTCTTGTGGACAATCCTTCGGAATCGAAGAAGCTTGGGTATTTGAATTCGCCGAAACCTGAGACCTTTACAGTGATCGTATCCGGTTAAAGGGGTGAGGAGGCGCTCTGTCCTGTTTCAGCCCTTGGCAGGACTGAAACAAGACAGCGCTTTAAACTCCGATAGCTGTTAGGTAGGCCTGAAGAGGAGCAGCCAGGCGTGGGCTATCACAATGGTAATGATCATGTAGGGGAACGCGGTTTTCATGAAGCCGATGAAGCTTATCTTGAACCCCCTTGCCTCGGCGATTCCCATGGTGACCACGTTTGCCGAGGCCCCGATGATGGTTCCGTTTCCACCAAAACAGGCCCCTATTGCCAATGCCCACCAGAGTGTGTTTTCAGCTCCCGGAATGACCTGGCTGAGATAGGCGACAATGGGCAACATGGTGGCCGTGAACGGGATATTATCCACAAAAGCCGACATGATGGCGGCCACCCAGAGGATAAGGGCACAGGCGACAAAGAAATTGCCTGCGGAAAGACTCAATATCCAGTCGGCGATGACGGCCAGAAGTCCGCTCTGCTCCACTGCGCCGACCAGGATGAAGAGGAAGATGAAGAACATGAGCGTGGGCCACTCAATGTCTTTTTCGATCAAATGAATCAGGTCGACCTTTTCCGTGAGAACGGCAATGGTCAGGAGTACCGCTGCACCCATCACCGCCGCCACGCTGACCTCCATGTGCCAGTATCCATGGCTCAAAAAGAGGAAAACGGCAAAACCCAGCACCGCCAAGCCGTAGGTGAGGAGTTTGGGGTCCGTGATTCGGTATTTTTCCTTGAGATCCTTGATATACTCCGGCACATTGTCCACCTTTGCGGAGCTGTAGCTTTTTCCCCATACCAGTTTGGTATAAATAATGAGGACAGTCATGCAAACGGCGCAGATCAGGGCCAGGGCAACCACGAAGTCCATGAATGTCAGTCCCGCATAGGAACCTATCATGATGTTGGGTGGATCACCAATTAAAGTAGCGGTACCCCCGATGTTTGACGCCAGGACCAGGGGAATCAAAAGATGCAGGGGATTAATAGAGAGGGAGATGCAGATTTCGATGGCCACACCGGTCAGAAGGAGCATGGTGGTCACATTATCCAGAAAGGCGGAGGCAACGGCCGTGAATATCATGAGATAAACAGCAAGGACGAAGACCTTCCCCTTGGCCAGTTTATAGGATATGTAAGCGCACCATTGAAAGACCCCCGTGTTTTTCAGCACTCCCACGATAATCATCATGCCCATGAGCAGGAAAACCACGTTCATATCAATGGAATTGATGGCGCTGTCAAAAGAGACGATATGGTATTCCGGGTTGACCGTTCCGATGGTATAGGAGATCAGCAGCATGAGGGCGCCGCCCAGCATGGCCGCCACGGTCCTGTGGAGGAGTTCAAAGGCGATGAGCACGTAGGCAAGAATGAATACCACCGTTGAAATCCAGAACGCAGGGCCCAAGACCCTGTCGAGGCTGATATCTTCGCTGATGTAGAAATGATCGCCCGAGTTGGCCAGTTCCGAGCCTTTGAATTCTATTTGGTTGGTCTTGAAACTGGTCTTGCTGGCTCTCACATCAACCGTAGCTTCAACGACCTTCCCTTTTTCCACCTGGAAACGGGATACATACCTTCCGCTGTGGGCCGTGGTAACCCTGTCTACTTCTTTTCCGTTGAAGAGAATGGCGACTTCTGCTTCAGCGACCGGTTCCTTGTGGCTGTCTAAAATAATACCCGATATATTGACGGTTTCTCCGCCTTCGATGGCTGCCTTCGGGGGGCCGCCGCCGGCGCCGTGACCAGCGAAAGCGGGCGGGGTCATGAATAGGAAGCTGATGATAAGAAAAATGAAAAGGGAAATCTGTCTGAGGGTTCGCATTGGTGGGTTTCCTCCTGCTGATTCAATAATCTGGTTTTGCTCATGCAAGCAAAACAAATTTAAACGATTTCGAAAAAATAGATTCTACTCAAGAAATTTGCCGGAATCTATCAGAGGGGGATTCAAACTGTCAAGGGAAACATTGAGGTAGAACAAATTCTTCAGAAGTGTTAAAAATAGAGAATATGGAAACACAGATTTTTATTATCAAATCGCTTTTTGTCCAGAATACGATCATGCTGCTGTCTCTTGGCGTGGTTCTATTTCTCTTTATCCTGGCTCTTAAGAAAAAAAGACAAAAGTCTGTTATTGCTACACTTATATGGATTGCGATCATGTTCTGGTTCTTTAACAGCCCTTTTTTCGGTTTCAGCGCTGTTTCGGTGAGCAGGGATGGGGTTCGTTTGAACTACGGGATTCTTTCCATGAGAAATGATCTGCTTCCCCTCGAATCTTCCTGGAAAATTGAAAACTATTTTGGCGGGATACGGAGAATGGAACGTCTTCATTTTCTCAGGATCGGCAACCATGAGAGTATGAAGGTCAGGGGCGCGGAGGACCTGAAGACGCTTCAGGAGATCGGAAAGGCAGTTGATGTGATGAGGTCAAGGTGAAAGGTTTTAAGGCAATCGTTCTGGGGACGCAGATTTACGCAGATAGGCGCAGATAACTATTAAAACGAAAGAGATAATCTGCGCTTATCAGCGTCCAAAGTCTTTTTCCTAAGCAGTAAATGGGGTTTTTAAGAATCTTTTAAAAGGCTCTACTTGGGGAGGTTTCCCCCTTTTGTCTCTATCTGTGTGATGATTTTTTTCGGGTCGCCTACCTGGCAACTGTTGCTCATTCAGGTGGAAATCCCGAACTTCGGAAGGATGTATGCCTGAAGGAGCACCCATCCCACAACGATTAACAGCAATACCCAGATGCTCATACTGTTTCCTTTCTGTTTCTGTTCAATATGTTCCAACCTATCCTCCGCCAAACGACATTCCAGCTCACGGCCGGATTATATCATCCAGCTCAGGAGAATCCCCCATGGGACCCGCAGGATGAAGATGCACTGCTTCCGAGACTGTGACCGGAACCGGAACTCACTGATGAGAACGTGGAAAGAAGCTTCTCTCCTTCCTGTTCCCCGCAAGACGGGCACGGACCTTTATCCTCTCCTGAACTGCGAAAGCAGAGCGATTCATAAACATTTCCACATTTTCCACATTTAAACTCATAGATAGGCATTTTTCTCCTCCCGGAATTTCTTGATTTTTTTGTTAAGAACCAAAAAGAATGAAAAGGTTTCAAATTTCTCATTTTCATTTGTTTCACAAACACAACAACGATGCATTCAGGCACTGGGAAAATTCGAGATCTATTTCGTTAAACCTATAGTAACAATTCCCGGTGAGCGATCAACCCCATAATTTCTGTGGAGGAGAGGAGTCTTCCGGAAGTTATAAGATTGAAATAGTTATTGACACGGCATGCGGTATACGGTATACCGTAACCACTGTTGGTACGACTCCCCCGTTACCCATTTTTCCATTCCTTGAAGGGATTTTCCCTTTTGGAGGCGCATATGGATCTCTTCAAGAAGCTCACCGTTCTTTCTCTGGAACAGGCCACGGTACTTCCCTATCTAACCTACAGACTGGCGCAGGATGGCATGCAAGTCATCAGGCTGGAACACCCCGTATATGGGGATCCCAACAGGCTGATTGGTGAAAATGTCCTTCGCGAGGAAAGGATGAATGCCTATTTCCTCTGCATCAATGCCGGCAAAAAGGCCCTGACGCTGAATCTGGCTGAGCCGGAAGGGCGGGAGATCTTTTATGCCCTGATAAAGGAGTTGAACGCCGATATTTTTACGACCAATCAACTTCCCAGGAATTATAAAAAATTAGGAATCGATTATGAATCTCTCAAGGCGGTCAAGGAGGATATCATCTGGCTGGGTGTAACCGGGTTCGGACCGGACAGCAATGAAGGCGCCTACGATCCGGTCCTTCAGGCCAGGTCCGGGCTTATGGAGATGACCGGTGAGGCTGGAGGGACCCCCCAGGCCATGGGTATTCCCCTGCCGGATATGGGAACGAGTGAACACGCCTACGGTTCCATTATGAAGGCGCTGTATAAAAGAACCGTGACGGGGCAGGGCTCCCGCATCGATCTTTCCATGTTTGAGTCTTCCCTCTCCTGGCTTACGGTGCCCATCACGTTCACGGCCAGTTTCGGCAAGAAAGCCACCCGCAGTGGAAATACTCACGAGTTTTTCTGCCCGGTTTCCGTATTCGAGACAATGGATGGGTATATCTACCTTGCGGTAGGGAACGACCGGCAGTGGAAGGCACTCGTTTCACAGGATATGTTCAGGGATCTGGACAGACCTGAATATGAAAAGAACCAGGGCCGCATACAGGACGTGGAAAATCTGAACCAGGTAATCAGCACTATTACCAGGCGGCACAGCTCAGCTGAACTGATCGAACTCTTTCATTCCATTACCCTGCCCGTCAGCAAGATCAACACCATGGAAGAAGTGATTGCGGACCCTTTCGTGGAGCGGAGCCTCCTTTCTGCGGAAGATTCTGTATCCGGGAGGAAAATCACACTGGCGCCTCCTCCCTGCAGGACACAGTTCCTGGAGCAGCAAAATCGAAGACTTTCTTTCCCTCCCCGGTTTGGAGAACATAACAGCCTGCTGTATGGAAAGATCGGGTATTCGGAAGAGGATCTGGAAAGACTCAAGAAAGAGAAAATCATTTAGGAAACAACCAATCGGAGTAACCACCATGAACATTATCGTTTTAGTGAAACAGGTTCCGGATACAACCGATGTGAAACTGGACCCGAAGACAGGCAACCTGATCAGGGAAGGGATCGATAGCATTATCAACCCTGATGACCGTCATGCCCTGGAAGCCGCCATCCTTTTAAAGGGAAGCACGGGTGGAAAGGTTACAGTCCTTTCCATGGGTCCCCCTCAGGCGATTGATGCCGTATCGGAGGCTCTTGGGATGGGCGCGGACAAAGGCCTCCTCCTCTCTGACAGGGCGTTTGCCGGCGCCGACACATGGGCGACGTCCACCACCCTTGGCAAAGCCCTGAAGAAGATCGGAGATTATGACCTGATCATTTGCGGACGTCAGGCCATCGACGGGGATACGGCCCAGATCGGGCCCCAGGTGGCAGAGTTTTTAGGAATTCCGCAGGTCTCCTACGTTTGCGGGATAGAGGAAGTGGGAGAGAGAAGCATGGTGGTCAAGAGACGCTTAGAAGATGGATACGAGCGTCTGGAATGTAGTCTGCCCGCTCTGCTCACGGTTATCGGCGAAATGAACGCCCCGCGATATGCAACGGTAGGTGGTCTGATCAGTGCCTGCAGGGAAAAAGCTCCTATAAAGGTCTGGAATGCGGCGGATATCGGTATGCAGGTGAGTGAAGTGGGACTTGAAGGGTCCCTTACCCATGTGATCAAGACCTTTTCTCCAAAATTCCAACGACAGGGGGAGACCCTTGAGGGGGATACTGCAACGAAGGTGAGTAGTCTCATGGGGAAGCTGAAAGAGAATCGACTCCTTTAGGGGCAGATGAATCGAGTTTTCAGGGGGATGTGAAATGAGTATTTTGATCAATGAGGATCTTTGTAACGGCTGTAAACGATGTGAAAAGACCTGTCCTTACGGAGGGGTCGAGGTCGTTGATGGAAAGGCACACATCCTGGAGCGCTGCACATCCTGTGGGGCCTGTATTGAAGTCTGCAAGGAAAAGGCGATCGTTTCAGATGCACAACCGAGAGTGATCCCGGACTTCAGCGACAGGAAAGGGGTGTGGGTATTCGCGGAACAGAGACAGGGCGTCCTTGGAAAAATCTCCCTTGAACTCCTTGGCAAGGCGCAGGAATTGGGCGAAATATTGAGCCAGGAGGTGTCTGCACTTCTGATTGGGGAAAATGTGAAAAATCTCGCTGACGAATTGATGGAATTCGGTGCAGACAGGGTGTACCTGGCGGAAGGTCCGGACCTGGAAGATTACAGGACGGGCGCTTACAGCAAGGTCATCTGTGAACTTGTGGAACAATACAANCCGAACATCCTGCTCATGGGAGCGACCCATATTGGGAGGGACCTGGCGCCAAGGGTGTCTCGCCGGGTGGGAGTGGGATTGACCGCTGACTGTACGGAGCTGACCATCGATTCTGATGAGAAGATCCTTCTCCAGACAAGGCCTGCCTTTGGAGGGAATGTCATGGCCACCATCGCCAACCGGTATTCCCGCCCGCAGATGGCGACCGTACGGCCGGGAGTAATGGAAGCGCGAAAGAATCGAAAGGAAAAGGCGGTGCTTGTTCCCCACAAAACGGCGCTCACATGGGAAGATATCGGAACGACGGTCCTTGAAATTGTCAAAGAAAAGAAGAGGGATGTGGATCTGGCGGGGGCCAAGATCATCGTCGCCGGCGGCAGAGGCGTTGGAGATGAAAAGGGCTTTCAGATGTTACGGGAGCTGGCCGACCTCATGGATGGGGAGGTGGCGGGGACCCGGGTGGCGGTTGAAGAAGGGTGGATTACCTCCGAAGAACAAGTCGGACAGACGGGACAGTCGGTTCGGCCGGAGTTGTATATCGCCTGTGGGATTTCAGGGGCCATTCAACACAGAGCCGGAATGATGAACTCCAGGTATATTGTCGCTGTTAACAGGGATCCGAGGGCGGCTATTTTTCAGGTGGCGGATTGGGGAATTGTGGGAGACCTCCATGAGGTGGTCCCTGAAATGATCCGTCAACTGAAGAACGCATAGTGCATGGGGCAAAACGCAGGGCGCAGGGTACAGGGGTGACGCCTTGCGCTATGCACCATACTCACTGCGAAAGTTGAGGGAGGAATGAATGCTTAGATCAGACGCTGAAATACTGATTAGGAAGAATATGGCCCGCTTTGTAGACAAGGAAGTGATTCCAAGGGCCAAGGAGATTGATGAAAAGGGTGAATTCCCCAGGGATCTGTTTAAACAGATGGCGAAAATGGGGGTTTTCGGGACGAGATATCCCAAAGAAAAAGGCGGGTCGGGTGGAAATACCACGCTTTTCTGTATCAATTGCGAGGAACTGGCCAGGGGACTCATGAGCCTGGGCGCCATAACGGCCATGCAGTGTCTGATGGGGACGAACTTTCTTTTCCATTTTGGTACGGAGGAGATGCGGCAAAAATATTTCCTTCCCGCCATGGAAGGCGAAAAAGTTGCCTGTTTCTGTCTTACCGAGCCCGAAGCCGGTTCGGATCTGGGCAATGTGAGTACCATTGCCAAAAGAACGGATGACGGGTATGTCCTCAACGGGATGAAGACCTGGGTGACAAACGGTCCCGTGGCTGATTTCTACACCGTTCTCATGCAGACCGATCCGGAGAAGAAATTCAGGGGGTTGAACTTCTTCTTTGTTCCAAGAGATACACCGGGTTTTTCCTGCGGGAAGCCGTTCGACCTGCTGGGTACCCGAAGCACGCCCATCTCCGAGATATCTTTTAAAGATTGTGTTATCCCTCCGGAGAACATGCTGGGGCAGGAAGGGCGCGGACTGACCAACCTTCTGACCATCCTTGCCGAGATACGGACCATGACTGCCGCTCTTGCCATCGGACTGCAGCGGGCGGCTCTGGACGATTCCATAAAATATGCCCACGAACGGGCCCAGTTCGGAAAGACAATCGGCAATTATCAGCTGATTCAAGCCAAAATAGCCAACATGGCCGTGGATCTGGAAGCATCCCATCTGCTCACCTACAAGGCCAGCCATATGATCGACAAAAAAATGGAGGCATTGAAGGAGGCCTCCATGGCAAAATATTTTGCTACGGAGGCAGCATGCAGGGCAGGGGATCAGGCTACCCGTATCTTCGGGGCCTATGCCTATTCCATGGAATATTCCGCACAGAGATATTACCGGGACAACCGCTTTCTGCTCTATGGAGGAGGAACCCACGAAATTCTCCAGCCCAATATCGCCAAGTGGGTGGGGCTTTAGGAAGGACGAAGGATGAATGATGAATGATGAAGGATGAAGGATGAACAAACAACCAATGACCACCGAATGACGAATGATGAAGGATGAAGGATGAACAAACAACCAATGACCACCGAATGACCACCGAAGGACGAATGATGAAGGATGAACAAACAACCAATGACCATGAATGACCACCGAAGGACGAATGACCACGAATGACTATCGAATGACCACCGAATGACAATTGAATGACTACCGAACCACGTTTCACGAACCACGATTCACGAAAGAAGATAGATATGGTCACCGCGGCTGTAAATTCGGATGAGGGTTCCCCTCTTTTTCATTCTCTTCCGGAGAGGAAATCTCTTGGGGATTCCGTGCACGAAAAGTTGAGGCGGGCCATTGTAACCGGTGAACTACGGGCCGGGGAACGCCTGGTGGAAAGCCGCATGGCCCAGACCTTCGGGATCAGCAGAACTCCCATAAGAGAGGCCATCCATAAACTTGAAAGGGAAGGGCTGCTCCAGAGAGATCCCAAGGGTGGATTTTTCGTCATGGGTCTCACGAGGGCGGACATTGAAGAGACCTTCGGGATCAGGAGTGTACTGGAAAGCTATGCGGCCCGTCTCGCCACCATTCATCATCATGAAAAAGATTTGGTTCCCCTTGAAAATAAATTGTTAGAATATGAAACCGTCCTGAAGGCCGGTGACTTGGCAGCCCTTCCAAAAATCAATACGGAATTTCACGAATTGCTTTATGATCTGAGTCTCAGCCCCAGACTCGTAAAAATGATCGATGACCTGAAAACCTATATTTTCCGTTTCAGACACGATATTTTGAAGGTGGAGGAGATGGCCAGGATAAGCAGTGCGGATCATCGTTTGATGCTGGATGGCATTCGAGAGAGAGACGAGAAAAAAGTGTCAGCACTGGTTCTGGAGCATATTCTGCGGGGGCGGGAGATCGTTTTAGCGGAATTCGATAAACAGGTTGGAACGAAGGAGAACGGAAAAAATGACGAACAGAAAAATCAGGGTACTTCTGGCTAAACCGGGTCTTGACGGCCACGATCGGGGCGCCAAGGTCGTTGCCCACGCCATGAGGGAGGCGGGGATGGAGGTGATCTATACCGGTCTTCATCAAACCGTTGCCAGCATTGTAAACCAGGCGATGCAGGAAGATGTGGATGTGGTTGGTCTTTCCATCATGTCTGGCGCTCATATGCCTATCTGCAGGAAGCTGATGGACCTGGCCGCAAAAGAGGGGGTGGATGACAAGCTGATGCTGGTGGGAGGTGTAATCCCCAACCGGGATATTCCGCTTTTAAAAGAAATAGGCATCTCCGGTGTGTTCCCCGGTGGAGCGCACTTTGATGAGATTGTTGGTTTTATCAAGGAAAATGTCCATTCCTGAGAAGAGAGGTGCAAGAGATGGGAGTAGCAACCTACATAAAAGATGAAAAAGATGCCATTAAAGAAGTGATTTTGCAGTCAGGCATCAAG
>DUZB01000020.1 GCA_013349725.1 Deltaproteobacteria bacterium
ATGTGGTCGTAAAAATTCAACGGCCCGGGATTCAAAAGATTATTGATATCGACCTTGAAATTATCCTGCATATCGCCACATTAATGGAAAAACACCTGGAAGGATGGAATACGCAGCGCCCCACGAAAATAGTCGAGGAATTTGCCCGAACGCTGGAAAAGGAACTGGATTATGGTATGGAAGCAGCACATACAGAGCATTTTGCCATGCAGTTCAGTCAAGACGACACCATCTATGTTCCAAAAATTTACCATGAAGCAACAACCAGACGCGTTCTGACCATGGAACGTATTGAAGGCATTAAAATCTCAGATGTTCATCGTTTGGAGGAAGAAGGTCTCGACAGGCGGATCATCGCCCGTTCGGGTTTTGACCTGATCATGAAACAGGTCTTTACATATGGCTTTTTTCATGCCGACCCGCATCCCGGAAATGTCTTTGTCCTGCCGCAAAACGTCATCTGTTATCTCGACTTCGGAATGATGGGTCGCATCGATACGCGTACCAGGGATCATTTTGCCGAATTACTTATGAGCATTGTTCAGCGTAATGAAACAAAAGTGACCAACGCCCTGATAACGATTACAAGCCATGAAGAAGAACCGGACCGCCACCTGCTGGAAAGGGCGGTTGGGGAGTTCATCGACCGGCATTTTTATCGTTCCCTTAAAGAAGTGGAGTTGGGAATCCTGCTCCACCAGCTTTTTGAAGTGGTAGCGAAATTCCGCCTTCGCATCCCACCTGATCTGTTTCTGATGATCAAGGCTCTCAGTACCGTGGAAGGGATCGGCCGCAAACTGGATCCTGACCTGGATATTTTTACGCAGGCCGAACCGTTCATGCGCCAGGTCCAGATCGATCGCCTGAATCCGGAGAAGATAGCGGCGGATATCTTCAATGCAGGAACAGACCTGGTTCATCTGCTCAAGGAAATCCCAAAGGACTTCGAAAACATCCTGAAACAGTTCAAAGAGGGCAAAGTAAAAATCGGATTCGAACATCGCGGCCTGAAACCAATACTTTATACCCTGGACCGCATCAGTAATCGAATTGCATTCGCCATTGTACTGGCATCCCTGGTGATCGGATCTTCGCTTATTGTTCTTTCGGGAATTCCTCCAACCTGGCATGAGATTCCCGTAATCGGCCTCATAGGCTTTATCATTTCGGGATTCATGGGTTTCTGGCTCCTTCTCTCTACTTTGAAAAACGGGAAGATGTAGAAAAGCGGTTTACAGTTGACAGTTGCCGGTTGACAGTTCATGGTCACCGTTTAAGAACCGGGCGGACAGAATACATGGATAAGAAAAAAAGTAAAAAACCAGACCCTTTGCAACTAAAGAAGTTGGCGGAAAAACTGGTTCGGGAACAAAGCGCCATGACACTTGCCACCGCCAGGGGAGGAGCTTCCTGGGCTGCCCCCGTCTACTTCGTTTTTCACGGCGCCTGTTTCTATTTTTTCTCCTCCCCTGAATCGAGGCATATTCAGGAGTCCATGGAAAGTGGGTGCGCATCCGCGGCCATACATCCGGAAGTGAGCACGTGGCGGGAAATTCGAGGCATACAGATGGACGGGCGTATTGAAGCGGTATTGAAGAACCTTGAGGCCGTTGCCGTAATCGCAAAATATCTTAAAAAATTCAGTTTCACAAAACAGTTTTTCAACCAGGACCAACCCTTTACCATGGAAACATTCTCTGAACGCTTTAAAGTGGGCCTGTACAAGTTTACACCTGGAACGATCTATTATCTGGACAACAGCATTGATTTCGGTTTCCGAGAAGTCGTTATTCTGCATTGAAAATGTTCCACAGGGTAAGTTGCGTCTTGACAACTGAAAATCGTTTCGATATTCCCAATAGGATTTTGGATTTTGGACGGCATCCTTCATTTTCCAGTTTACACTTTTGTCCGCATGCATCTCGTTTCCAAGCATGAAACTCCCCTGTGAGAGCGGCGTCTCGCCGCGACAGTCGAGGCTGAAAGCCTCTCTCACAGGAGGAAATGCCAGACTGGAGGATGTATTTTCATGGTAAGAGGAGCGAATGATTACTGAAAAAGATCGAAAAATCATCAGCCTGATTCAAGGGGATATACCGCTGGATGCCAGGCCGTTTGCCATCATGGCTGAACAGGCCGGGATGGAGGAAGAAGACTTCATCAACGGAATAAAAGATCTTCGAAAAAGGGGCATTCTGCGGCGCTTCGGGGCAACGCTTCGGCACCAGGAAGCCGGCTTCCGTTCCAATGCCATGGTAGCCTGGATCGTACCAGAGGAAAAGGTGCAACAAACGGGAACGATCCTTTCGAAGTTCCGGGAAGTGACCCACTGCTACAACAGAGTTCCCCGGCAGGGTTGGCCATTCAATCTGTACACAATGATCCATGGTGGCAGTAGAAAGGAATGCCGTCGGATCGCCGAAAAAATGTCACGCGATTCAGGCATTTCTGATTACAGCCTGCTCTTCAGCGAAAAAGAATTCAAAAAGACAAGCATGGAGTATTTCTAATGAAAGAAAAATCGGAATCTCTCTTTAAAAGGGCACTGGAAGTTATCCCCGGGGGAGTCAACAGCCCCGTACGTGCGGGAAAATCAGTGGGGATGAACCCTCTCTTCATTGAAAAAGCGAAGGGCGCTCTGGTATGGGACGCTGATCAAAACGAATATATTGATTACGTTTGCTCATGGGGCCCCATGATTTTGGGACATGCTCACCCCGATCTGGTCAAGGCTGTTCAGTACAGTGCAGAAAGGGGGACGAGCTACGGCGCGCCAACCGAAATGGAAGTGGATATGGCCGAAATCATTGTGGACATGGTCCCTTCCATTGAGATGGTGNGGATGGTCAACTCCGGNACGGAAGCCACCATGAGNGCCATACGGCTTGCCAGGGGGTATACCGGGAGGACAAAAATTGTCAAATTTGACGGATGTTATCACGGGCATGCGGACAGCCTCCTTGTCTCGGCAGGGTCAGGAATCGCCACCCTTGGAATTCCAGGCAGTCCGGGGGTGCCGGAAGACCTGGCAAGACATACCATTTCTCTTCCGTTTAATGATCTGGGGGCCGTGGAAAAGGCCTTCGAGAAATTTGACCGGCAGATCGCAACCCTCATTGTAGAACCTGTCCCAGGCAATATGGGGGTTGTTCTGCCTGAAGACGGTTTTCTCAAAGGACTCAGAGAGATCACCGAAGACTCCGGAACGATTCTGATCTTTGATGAAGTCATCACCGGATTCAGGGTATCCCCTGGGGGCGCTCAATCTCTGTACGGCATTCTGCCTGATCTGACATGTCTTGGCAAAATCATCGGTGGTGGATTACCGGTAGGCGCTTATGGAGGGAAAAAGGAAATCATGTCCCGCATGGCGCCCGAAGGAGAAATTTATCAGGCAGGAACCCTCTCGGGCAATCCTCTGGCCATGGCTGCAGGAATCGCAACTCTCAATATTTTGAAAAACGGGAACATTTATGAAACGCTGGAGAAAAAGAGCGCTCTTCTTTTCTCAGGCCTTGAAAAAGCCGCCTCCAAGGCCGACGTCCCGGTCAAAATAAATCGTGTGGGTTCCATGGGAACACTCTTTTTCACTACGTCCGGTGTTACCGACTTTCAGTCCGCCAAGGCGTGTGATGAAAAACGGTTTATCCAATATTTCAGAAGGATGCTTGAACAGGGGATATACCTTGCTCCTTCTCCATTTGAGACAAGTTTCATTTCCCACGCCCATACGGAGGAGATGATCGAAAAGACGATCCGTTGTGCAACCAATGCTTTTAAGGAAATGAGGTAGAATGGTTGAGCGGTTCACGCGACCTCTTCAGCCAGCAATCGCAGAACTTGTAAACGTCTGCAAAAATTTATTGACTTCCCACAAATTTCTGTGATAGGACGCTTACGAGTTTTCCTGAAACCGGGGTTGGAGGTCTTTTAATTAAATCAAATGGATAAAGACCTAAAGAAATCCATCAAGGATTTAGGATACTTAAGTACTGTCGGCATGACCATGGCCTTCTCCATCGCAATAGGGGCTGTGGGAGGTTACTATTTCGACAAATATTTCGGAACCAGACCATGGGGTTTTTATATTTTTCTTGGATTCGGCATTGCCGCTGCCTTCAGGAATTTGTACATCCTCTATAGAAAGGCAAAGATCTCTGATGAACCCTGAAAAGCTGCTTCAGAAAATTAGATTTCATAACTGGGTCATTCTCATGATCACCGGCTCCCTGAGTTTTCTTTTCATGAGTACAACTTTTACGATGGGCCTGATTCTTGGAGGACTCATTATCATCGGAAATTTCGGCCTCCTCCAAAACACCATTCGCGCAGCCTTTCCCACCGAAGGGGCTGTGAAAATAAAAATAGGGACAATCGTCATGAAATTTTATTTTAGGCTTGCCATTTTGGGCCTGATTATCTATATCCTTATCACCAACGGCTGGGTCAATCCTATAGGGCTGACCGCAGGCCTTTCAATCGTGGTCATTACTATATTTTACGTGGGGATACAGGCTGTTTTTAGAACATCATCGCGGGAGGCTGTATAATTTATGGAACATCCTATTTTTTTCATTGATGCAATCTTATCTGCCATGGGTCTTGGGCATTATGCAAAAGCATACTCCCATGTGAATTACACCTGGTTGACCATGCTCATTCTTATCATCAGCGCCCTTATCCTTGTCAAACACGTCAAAGTTGTTCCCTCAAAGGGGCAGAACTTTTTTGAGGTTATCATAAGCAGCCTTGAAAATTTCATGGTGGAAATAACCGGACCGGAAGGAAGGTTCTTTTTCCCTTATGTTGCAACCGTATTCCTGTTCGTTCTCGTTGCAAATATGATTGGTCTGATCCCCGGGATGTTTTCGCCTACTGCGAATCTGAATACAACGGCGGCACTTGCATTGTGCACATTCATCTGCACGCATGCTATAGGAATAAAGTTCCACGGAGCAAAATATATCAAACACTTTCTGGGCCCTGTATGGTGGCTGGCGCCTCTCATGTTACCCATTGAGTTAATCGGTCACTTCGCCCGGATCTTGTCCCTGAGCGTTCGACTGTTCGGAAATATTTTTGGAAAAGAGATGGTTTTGGCCATCCTGTTCGGACTAGCGGGCCTCTACCTTGCCCCGTTACCGGTCATGTTCCTTGGCATTTTAGTCTGTTTTATCCAGGCTCTCGTTTTTATGCTTCTTTCCACCATGTATTTTCTCGGCGCCATGGAACATGCACATTAGCATAGAGAGGTCCGTTTCCATTCGCACGGACCTTGATTTTTGAAGAAGGCCAACCAATAAATTTAATGAAAGGAGGATCACATGTCTAAGAAAACTTTTATAGGGGTACTTTCATCCGTACTGTTGTTAGGTATGGCATCCATGGCATTTGCTGCAGGCGATGACAACGCAGTAAAGGCCGCTGGTCTGTGGGTATTTTTTGGAATCGCCATTGCTTGTGGTATCGGTATCGGCATGGCTGTACTTGGTACCGGCCTCGGTATGGGTTATGCCCTTAACGGTGCTCTACAGGGAACAGCCAGAAACCCGGAAGCAGCAGGTAAAATCATGACCACCATGATTATCGGTCTGGCTCTGATCGAGTCACTCTGTATCTACGCACTGGTCATCTGCTTTATTCTTGTTTTCAAGATCCCGGATCTTGGCAGCATGCACGAGCTTATCGTCAAATCTCTGGGCGCATAATAATCCTTTAAAATTGAGCGAGGGCCTGAAAACAGGTCCTCGCTTTTTTTCTTAGTATATGTGCCTTATTTCACAATGTTGTTTTTACCGTATATAGTACTTTGCTTAATGGATGAAAAAGCCAAAATACCTAATCCCACGATCGAACGTCTCGCCCTGTACTCGAGACCTCTCGAAGCCCTTGTCGACACCGGTCTTCCTGTCATTTCCAGTGAGAGACTTGCGGTATTATGCGGTGTGAACCCTGCGCAGGTCAGAAAAGATCTGGCTTACTTTGGAGAATTTGGTGTTCGGGGAGTTGGTTATGAGGTAAGGGATCTTCTGTATGAGATAAAGAAGATTCTTGCTACAAACCGGGACTGGACCCTGTGCATTGTGGGCATGGGCAACCTGGGGAAGAGCCTGGCCCAGAATGACAATCTCAGGAAAAGAGGTTATCTGCTTGCAGCTGCCTTTGATTCGGATCCTGAGAAGGTTGGTGTCGAGCTGCCGAGCGGTTTGATCATTGAGGCGGCAGAAAAAATACGGGAAGTGATTGTTCGGCGCGGTATCGAAATAGGGATGATCACCACGCCTCCTCAAATGGCGCAAAGGGTTTCAAACATCCTTTTTGACGCAGGCGTTAAAGCGATACTTAATTTTGCCCCGATACATATCAGGACACCGGAATGCTGCATTGTGGAAAATGTGGATTTCTCCGTAAGACTTGAGCATCTCGCCTACCATATCGAACGTCTCCCGAAAAGAAAAAAATAGGGTCTGACCCGGACAAACTGGAACCGAAAAAGTCTCTCGCAAAGGCGCAAAGACGCTACGTTTTCGTGTTGTTGACGACTCTGGAATTGTCGTCTCGAGTCAGCTCTGAACGGTCATAAGAGTCGAATTTTTTAAGATTTTTTTCAGGAACTGTCCGGTGTACGAGCCTTCGGTCTCCGCAACTTCTTGAGGAGTTCCTGTAGCCACCACATATCCGCCTTCATCTCCCCCCTCCGGCCCAAGATCAATAATATAGTCGGATGTTTTTATCACATCCAGGTTATGTTCTATGACCACAACGGTGTTCTTGAGGTCCACAAGGTGGTTCAAAACATCAAGCAGTTTCTGGATGTCTTCAAAATGAAGTCCCGTTGTGGGCTCATCCAGAAGGTACAGAGTCCTTCCCGTGTTTCTCTTGCTCAACTCTTTTGAAAGCTTGATTCTCTGGGCCTCGCCGCCTGAAAGGGTCGTGGCCTGCTGTCCCAGCTTTACATAGCCAAGCCCCACATCGATCAAGTTACTCAGTTTATTCCTTATGGCAGGGATATTTTCAAAGAATTGAGCGGCCTGATTGATGGTCATATTGAGGACATGGGATATGTTGTTTCCCTTGTATTTGATTTCCAGGGTATCCCGGTTATACCGAAGTCCCCTGCACGACTCACAGGTTACGTAAACGTCCGGCAGGAAGTGCATTTCAATTTTCTTTATCCCATCGCCCTGACATGCCTCGCACCTCCCCCCCTTAACATTGAAGCTGAAACGTCCGGGCTTATACCCCCTGGCTCTTGACTCCGGCAACATGGAAAACAGTTCTCGAATGTGCGTGAAAGCTCCCGTATACGTGGCCGGGTTCGACCGTGGCGTTCTCCCGATAGGACTCTGATCGATATTAATCACTTTGTCCAGATGTTCGATTCCTTGAATGGAATCGACGCGGCCGATTCTCTGGCTGGAACGGTATAACCTGTGAGACAGTGCAGGGTATAAGATGCCGTTGATCAGGCTGCTCTTTCCGGACCCCGAGACTCCTGTAATACAGGTAAAAACGCCAAGGGGGATTTTTACGGTGATATCCTTTAAATTGTTTTCCCTGGCGCCGTGTACAACAATGGCCGTCCCGTTTCCTTTTCGCCCGGGCCTGGAAGCACAAATATCTTTCTTTCCGGACAGGTATTGGCCCGTCAGGGAAGCCCCGTGGGTCAGAAGCTTTTCGGGCGGCCCTTCAAAAACCACCTCCCCACCTTTTATGCCTGCGCCCGGCCCCATATCAATCACGTGGTCCGCTTCAAGAATCGTCTCCGCATCATGCTCCACAACGAGCACGGTATTTCCAAGGTCTCTGAGCTTTTTCAAATTTCCAAGAAGCCTGAGATTATCTCTCTGATGAAGCCCGATACTCGGTTCATCCAGCACATACAGTACACCGGCCAGCCCTGAACTGATTTGCGTAGCCAACCTGATCCGCTGGTCCTCCCCCCCCGAAAGGGTTCCGGATGAACGATTCAGGCTGAGGTAGTTCAACCCGACACTCCTTAAAAAGCTCAACCTTTCACGAATTTCCTTTAATACCCGTTCCCCAATGGCTTTTTTCCGGGAATCCAGCTCCAGAGTCCGAAAAAATTCGTAGGCATTTTCAATGGACAACGCGGTAATTTCATGAATCGACAGGACCCCTATTTTTACCGCCAGACTGACCGGTTTCAGTCGAGCCCCGCCGCAGACTGGACACGGTCTCATACTGACAAATTTTTCAATTCTGCCCCGGACATGATTGGAATCCGTCTCGTGATAGCGTCTTTCAAGATTCGGAATCACTCCTTCAAAAGGGCGGGTGTAGGAATGGCTGCGCTCACCGTTTGCAAGAGTAAAATGGATAGACTCCTCCCCGGAACCAAAAAGAAAAATCTCTTTGACTTTCTCGGGAAAATCTTTGAAACCTGTATTCATATGCACACCATAATGTCGGCATACTGACTCTAACAACTGGTTGAAATAGCTTGAATACCTGGTGTCCCAAGGAGCAATGGCGCCCATTCTGAGGGAGAGCTCGGGATCCGGCACTACGAGCGAAGGATCAAAATACCGTTTTGTTCCAAGACCACTGCATTCCTCACAAGCCCCCTGTGGATTGTTGAATGAAAACATCTGGGGCGTCATTTCGGGAACGCTCAGGCTGCACTTGGGGCAGGCAGCTTTCTGATTGAAAAAAGACTCCCCAGTCTCCGCTGCATCCACCACAACCTTGCCTTCCGATAGCCCTAACGCCAGTTCCATGGAGTCTGTTAAACGTCTGACAATGGAATCCTTGACAATCAGTCTGTCTACAACGACTCGAATAGTATGCTTTCGGTTCTTTTCAAGGGCGATATCTTCTTCAAGGAGCCGGATCTCCCCGTCCACCTGGACCCTTGTAAAACCGTCTCTTCGCAATTTCTTGAAAAGTTGAACGTATTCCCCCTTACGTCCTTCAATGAGCGGAGCCAGGATCTGGATTTTGGTCCCACTTTTCAATTCCAGCACTCGATCCACAATTTCCTGGGTAGTCTGGGAACTGATTTCAAGGCCGCATTCGGGGCAGTAAGGCTGCCCTGCCCTCGCAAAAAGCACACGCAAATAATCGTATATTTCCGTTACTGTTCCCACAGTGGAACGTGGGTTGCGACTGGAAGAGCGCTGTTCAATGCATATGGCGGGAGACAATCCTTCAATGGAATCCACATCGGGCTTGTCCATCTGTTCCAGGAACTGCCGGGCGTAGGCGGAAAGCGATTCCACATATCTACGCTGTCCTTCGGCGTATATGGTATCAAAAGCCAGTGAGGATTTACCTGATCCTGACAGACCGGTAATAACGACCAGTTTATTGCGGGGAATATCCAGCGAAATATTCTTCAGATTGTGCTGCCTCGCCCCTCTTATTTTCAGCGTTTCAACCGCCATCTTCTATCCCTGAATACCCCCGGACAGTCTCCTGTTTCCGGCCATTACGGCCGCCATCCGGATTGCCGCAACCAGACTTGACGGATCAGCCTTCCCGGTTCCGGCAATATCATACGCCGTTCCGTGATCCACGGAAGTCCTGATAATCGGAAGCCCCAGGGTCACATTTACGGCATCTGAAAAATGGAGCAATTTAAGGGGTATCAATCCCTGATCATGGTACATGCACACCACCGCATCATATGCTCCGGATGCCGCCCGGTAAAAAAGAGTATCCGCTGGAAACGGTCCTTCCACATGGAACCCCTCTCTTCCCGCCCACTCGACAGCAGGAATGATGATATCTCTTTCCTCTGAACCGAACAGACAGGACTCGCCCCCATGGGGATTGAGCGCCGCCACCGCAAGTCGAGGATTTTCCATTCCGAAATCTTTCTCAAAAGCCGTTGAAGTAATACGTATTGTCTTCTGTATCATTTCCGAAGTCAGAATAAGAGGGACCTCCCTGAGTCCGCAATGGATGGTCACCAGTACCACACGCAACCGTTCTCCTGCCAACATCATCACGTATTCGGCTGTATCTGTGCAGTGGGAAATTAATTGGGTGTGCCCCTCAAACCTGTAACCGGCCTTTTGCATCAGGATTTTGCTGATAGGGCAGGTCACCATGGCATCTATCTCGCCCTGGCGCGCCATTTCAACAGCCCTGAGAATATACTGGACCATAGCCTTCCCCCCCTCAAGGGAAGGCCTGGCCGGATCGAAAGTGCCTTCTTCCAAATCTGAAATGGGGATGAGATCAATGCTGCCGGCCCTTGCCTCGGCCTCATCAGGAGTTGAGATCACACGAATTTCCAGCTTTCTACAATCTTCGAACGGCGATTTCAAAATGGCCGAAGAAAGGACATTCCGGTCCCCCAGAACCATGGGCCGACAGAAATCCTTCACGTTCTGCATGCTCATTGCCCTGATGATAATCTCCGGTCCAATCCCGGAAGGATCGCCCATGGTTATGCCAATCAATGGCAGACGATGCATCATCTGTACTCCTTGTATCAAAAAAAATACTGACCATGGTTAAAATAATCATTCCTAATACATTTCAGAGATATGGCTTCAATATTCAAGGTTTAAAAGCAGCGAACTTATCCATGCATTCTGTTGTCGTATGTTACCTGTAGTGCCTCCACAATGCAAGTCAAGGTATGGTTTACCGGCGTAGGAACATGGAATTTTTTCCCTTCACGCACAATGGCGCCGTTAATGTAGGCCACTTCTGTGACCCTACTATTCAATATATCCTGAAGCATGGAAGCAACATTATCAGACGTCCCCCGGCAGACCTCCAGTACGCGACCAAGAGGGTCTGCGTAAGGTAGAGCAATTCCTTTTTTGCCGGCGACCTGAACTGCCTCTCTCACGGCTTCTTCCATGACGGCTCTCGTACCCGGCAGGCTCGGCAGAACACCGTTTTTGAGCCCTGTAATGGCCGCCAGTGCATTGATTCCGACATTTACAATCAGCTTTCCCCAGACGAGATTCTCCACAGCATCCGCCTCGAGCGCCTCAAAACCGGCTTGTTTGAAAGCGGTCACGATCATCCGGGCTGATTTCCCCGCGGGGCCGATGGTCGTCTGCCCTTTTCCGGCGTGCCTTGCATGGCCAGAGCCCAGAAGGATGGCCCCTTCGGAAGTCACTCCTCCCAGGGCTCTCTCCCGGCCAAAGACCTCTTCGATAATATCCAGATTGCCCAGCCCGTTCTGAAGGGTCAAAACGGGCGTCTGAGGATCAAGCCACGAGGAAAGCTCAAGCATGCTTTCGCGTGTCTTATGAGACTTAACGCATATGATTACTGCATCCGCCTGAAGCCCGTTCCCCCCCGTTACTGCAGGGACGTCCACCCGATAGTCACCGGATATGCCCTCGATACGTAGCCCGTTTGCACTGATTGCGGCGGCCCTTTCCGGTTTGTAATCCATTACCGTAACGCCATGGCCGGCTTTCTTGAGACTTGCAGCAAAAAGGCACCCCATGGCCCCAGGTCCCACAACTACAAATTTCATGAACTTTTCCCTTTCAGACTTACAGATTTTGGGACGCAGATTTAAGCAGAAAGGCGCAGATATTATCAACAATCTCAAATCAGAGTGAATCAGCGTTTATCAGCGTCCATTTTTGTCTTATATCTTTTCAGCTTCTTCCGGACTCATGACAAAGGTATGTTCCGGGCCCGGAAAGTCGTTGTTCTCCACCTCAATCCTGTACTGAACAAGGGCCTCCCGAATTTGGGGCGCCAGATTGACATATTGCTTCACCATCTTCGGCGTAAAACGTTCAAATAGCCCGACCAGGTCATGATAAACCAAAACCTGCCCGTCGCAAAACTTGCCTGCACCGATTCCGATTGTGATCATATTGACTTCTTCTGTTATTCTTTTGGCGACAAGATCCGGGATACATTCAAGGACAATCATAAAAGCCCCGGCCTTCTCCAGATCCCTGGCTGCCTTAACAAGCTCCCTCGCACCTTCCGCATCTTTTCCCTGCACCTTAAAGCCGCTCAGCTTGGTAGCGCTCTGTGGAGTCAGACCGATATGGGCGCAAACAGGAATGCCGGCCCTCACGATGGCTTCCACTACCGGAACCATTTCCGTTCCTCCCTCCAATTTCACTGCTTCACAGCCTGCTTCCTTGATGAATCTGCCTGCATTTTCCACGGCCTTTTCCACGCTTACATGATAAGACAGAAACGGCATATCTCCTAAGACGAAGCTTTTTTCCGTACCCCTGCAAACCGCCTTGCAATGGTGTATCATCTCATCCATGGTAACCGGAACCGTTGAGTCATACCCCAAAACAACCATTCCCAGGGAATCCCCCACCAGAATCGTATCCATCTCCGCCTGATCCACCAGCCTGGCTGTTGGATAATCGTAGGCAGTCATCATCGTTACTTTCTTTCCACTTTCCTTTTTTTCAAACAAGTAGCTGATTGTATTTTTTTTGATGCCCATCATTCACTCTCCTCTTTTAAATATTTATCAGTCCATTGGCGCCGCGAAGATCCCCTGTCCATCGATGGCGAAAAAAAAAGGCCTTTCCTGTGAATTGAAAGACCTTTTCAAAAACAACCGAGAACCTGCTGGAAAAATTCAGCCCTCCAACAAATCCAAAAAAGACCTTTCAGAGCACCCGTCCCGTTCATAATCGATCCAGGCGGCGCACCCTCAAAAGGTTGATAATGCTGATACAAAAAAGAACTGCCACAGAATAGATGTCGTCAAAAAATTATCGATCACCTTTCATTTTCTGGCTCTATGCTTTGGAAGGTATAAAATAGACCACCCTTTGTCAACAAAAAGAACATGTAGAGGGAATTGCCCCATTACATTTTATTGTTGAACAGAGTTTATTGCTGTGTATAATGGACTCGGTCTGAAAGGTTCCACGTTTCCAGTTACAATGGGATACACTGCCCGGAAGCGCCAGCAAAAGAAAAATGGGGGCCACTCATTTCTGAATTGGAAACCCACAGTGCCCACAGTTACATTAATGGATGAACACTAACTATGCTGATTGGAGGTCATCATGGCACAAATAGACGCCTTTTTCAAACTGATGCATGACCAGGGTGCATCAGACCTTCATCTTATGTCAGGCCAACAGCCTGCCCTGCGAATACACGGTGATTTGGAAAGAGTCAAATACAAGGTGCTCGAAAATGACAGCCTCAAGGCGATGCTGTATGAAATAGCGCCGGAAGAGAAGGTGAAGGTTTTTGAAGAAACGGGCGATGTAGACTTTGCTTATGAGATCCCATCCCTTGCACGCTATCGAGCCAATTTCTTCCAGCAAAAAAACGGCGTCGGCGCGGTTTTCAGAGAAATTCCTTCAGAGATCCTCACCTGCGAGCAGTTGGGATTGCCCAACGTCATCAGAAGGCTTGCTTCTCTTCCGAGGGGGCTGGTGCTGGTTACAGGACCCACCGGCAGCGGAAAATCGACCACCCTTGCAGCAATCATTGATGAGGCCAACAAGACAAGAAAAGATCATATTCTTACAGTCGAAGACCCCATTGAGTTTGTTCATCAAAGCGACAAGGCAATCGTCAATCACCGTGAAGTGGGGTTACACACACGAACTTTTTCAGCCGCACTGAGAGGGGCATTAAGGGAGGACCCCGACATTATTCTTGTTGGCGAAATGCGAGACCTGGAAACCATTGCCCTGGCTATTGAAGCCTCAGCTACCGGTCACCTGGTATTCGGAACCCTTCATACCAGCAGCGCGGCCAAGACCGTCGACCGAATTATTGAGGTGTTTCCATCCAGTGAACAGGCTCAGATACGCAATACCCTTTCAGACGGTCTGAGAGCCGTCGTTGCGCAAAATCTCTTTAAGAGGATAGATAAAAAGGGGCGTGTTGCGGCCCTTGAAATAATGATTGCCAATCCAGCAGTCAGGAATCTTATCAGAGAGGGAAAAACCTTTCAGATTCCATCTATGATTCAGACCGGAATGAAATACGGAATGCAGACTTTGGATGATGCAATCATGCAACATTTAAGCAAGAAAATCATCAGTCCGGATGATGCGTACGCCAAAGCAAACGATAAGACAAAATTTTTACAGTTTCTCAAGAATCCGCCGGCGGACTTCACGGACGTGTAGAAAGATGTAAAGCCGCTTTTTGATAAAGAGGTTCGGAAAATGAAACGACATCAGTTAGACAAGATACTGACCACTATGCTGAGCTCATACAATGAAGTTTCAGACCTTAATTTCACGGTTGACAAACCACTGCAGGTGGAATCGGCCGGACAATTGATGCCTGTGGAGACAGATCCGCCAATCGGCAAGCTGACGCCTTTTCAAACAGAAATGATCGCCCTTACCCTGATTGATGGAGACCGGCGTCTGACAAAAATTCTGTTGTCCGAAGGTTCATGCGACTCGTCCTATCAGCTTGCGGGAAAAGCCCGGTTCCGAGTCAACATATTTTCTCAAAAAGGTTTTTACTCCATCGTCATGCGCCAGCTTCAGAGCCGGGTTCCCACCATCTCAGACCTGAAGCTTCCAACGGCTTTCAGCAAAATGACGGGGGAAAAAAACGGGTTCATCCTCGTCACAGGATCAACGGGAAGTGGGAAGACCACTTCGCTGGCTGCTTTCTTAAATGAAATCAATGAGAAAAAGTCGGTTCACGTGGTTACTCTGGAAGATCCTGTAGAATTTGTTCACACCCAGAAAACAGCCACCTTCAACCAGAGGGAACTGGGAGAAGATTTTGACTCCTTTGCATCCGGCCTGAGAGCCGCACTGCGACAGGCGCCAAAAGTCATCCTTGTGGGAGAGATGAGAGACAGGGAAACCGTGGAAATCGGGCTTTCGGCTGCGGAAACCGGGCATCTTCTGGTAAGCACCCTGCATACTGTTGATGCCGGACAAACCATCAACCGAATAGTAGGTATGTTTGAGCAGGAAGAGGAGCAACAGATACGAATACGACTTTCTGAAACAGTTCGCTGGATCGTCTGCCAGAGGCTTCTGCCAAAAATAGGAGGCGGTCGCGTGGCGGCTTTTGAGATCATGGGATCAAATCTGCGGATTAAAGATACCATTCTAAATGGCGAATCGGAAGGCAAGACTTTCTACGAAATTATTGAAGCCGGCCATGCCTTCGGAATGATGACCTTTGATCAGTGCATTGCCCAACTATACAGGGAAGGGCGTGTGGATGAAGAAACAGCGATGGCCTATTCATCAAGACGCGCCTTGATGGGCAGGGCCATTGATTCAATCAAATCGGAAAGGGGCGAAAAAACCACTGAAATCCAAGGCCTGGCGATTGACACGGAATACGGAAGATGAATGGGAGCCGGAAGTCAGGAGTCAGAAGTCGGAAGTCAGAAGTCAGAAGTCAGAAGTCGAAAAATAGTGCGGCTTCTCTCTTTTACAGCAACCAAAATAGATCAAGCCTTTTGAGGAAATGACCGATGGAAGTTCTCTGCAAAAACTGCTCGGCCAAACTGAATATCCCGGAAGATAAGATTCCAAAGGGCCAGAAAGTCCGCGTCAGCTGTCCCAGATGCCATGAAAAGGTTATCATTGACGGGACTCCGCCGGAACCTGAAACGGCGCCCCTCCTGGAAAAATCCCGGGAGGTCCAAGTGCCTCTTTTGAATCCCGACCATGACGATAGTGAAGAAAATGTTATTCTCGATTCGTCAAAAGGTGGGAAGAACCTGGCGCTTGTTATGAGCAATAATGAATATGAGACGAATGTGTTGAAGACATCCGTCGAGGAGCTGGACTACAGATTCGTCCCCGCCGAAACTCCGAGAAAAGCAATAAGCATGATGCGATTCAACACCTTTGACCTTGTCATCATGCCGGATACATTCAACGATATCCCGCTCGAAAGAAACCCGGTCCTTGATTTCTTGAATCATCTGCCCATGTCTGTGCGCAGGCATATGATTTTCGTTCTGTTTGGCGAAAGTCTCAAAAGCAATGATCGAATGATGGGTTTTACCATGAGCGCAAACGTTGTAGTAAACAGCCAGGATTTAGGTAAAATTACAGACATCCTGATGCCGGCAATCTCAGACCATCAAATGCTTTACAGAATTTTTTCAAATACGCTTGAAGAACTTGGCAAAATATAACGTCGAAAGGAAACGTGGAATATTTCAGATTCCCGAGGACCAAAATGAATATAGCGGATAAATACCGTCTCCGAGTGCAGAACTGCGTTGGGACCATAATCGATGTACACGGCATGATACAAGATCAATATGAAGTAGAAGAATCCCTGAACCAATTCCAGGATCTGGAAGAAGCGATCAGAGAGCTGGACATGAACCTGATTTCGGAATTGGATGTGCTTATGCTGGAGCAGGCCACAAATGCCCTGTTAGCCGAGTTCAAGATACTTTTTGAAGCTGGAAAGCTTGGAACGGGGTGGCGAGGGTATCCCCTCAACTAAGAGCACTATCTGCAACCCGTCCCATCAATCCTGCAGCTCAAAATTTCGCCCCCTTTCATTGACTTAAGGGCTATTTCCCAATTTGTCCGCAGACTTTCGATAGCATCAACCTTCCCCAATGCCCATACCGAACCTCCTGCACCCGCACCGGCGAATCTGGCCCCACAGCCGATTTTTTCAGCCTCCGTTACCAGGCGATCTGTTAAAGGGGTCAGTGCTTCGGGGGTAATTTCCTTTCTCAGAGCCACTTCCTCTCTAAGGAGCGATGCCGCGCTACTCCAATCTCTTTCCTTTAAGGCATCGGCAAACCGATGCACTAAATCGTTGGCTTTGATCCAGCCTGATCTGGTTTGGCCCGATAAAAACTCGTGGACCCATTTGCGATTTGTTGTGGCTGCGACATGGTTTTTCCCGCTGTAGGCCACAAGGATTCTTTTTGAAAGCTGGCCCTGCCCTTCTTTGTTCAAAAGCAGAACCCTCCTGAACAGCCCGGAACTGTCTCCATGCCGCCAGATCCATTGGCTCACCCCTCCGTAAACCGCGGCAGCCTGGTCCTGAAGCCCGCAGTTGCCGCCGCTCACACCATCCTCTAAATGATAAGCGAGATAAAGGATCTGTTTCCTTGACAGGCCTTTTCGACCAAGCTTTTCCCCCGCCTTTGAGAGGGCTTTTATGAGAGCAACGAGGGCGGTGCTCGATCCTCCCAGAGCGGACTTCACCGGAGCCTCTGAATCGATCACCACTTCAAGCCCGGAAAAACCAAAATACGATATGGCGGAAAAAAATATTCCGAATGGGGAAGTAAACGGCATCTGATCCGCCGAAAACATCTCTGATTGCGAAAAACCTTTGGAAGAAATTTTGACACTATTTCCAGGGAAAGGCTTTAGGACTACGGACGTCCTGAGCGTCAACCCCATATTCACCGTTGTGGGCAGCATCTTTTCCAACGGAAGGGCCAACGCTTTGATATCCCATGTGCCTCCCGCATCCACTCTACAGGGGGCAGATGCCTCTAAAGGCCCTTCTTCAAGCAGGCTCCTTACATTGGTCATCAACGGCCTTTCCTTTTTGTAAGGTTGGCTATCATCAGGGCGGCTATGGTTTTTGCATCCTGTATCTCGCCCTTAAGAATCATCTCAATCGCTTTTTTAAAGTCCACCTCGTGCACTTCCAGCACTTCATCCACGTCCAGGTGCTGTCTGGCAGGGGTCAGGTCCGACGCTATGAAAATGTGAATCCTCTCATCCGAATATCCGGGCAAGGGGCAAATCTCTCCAAGTTTGTGCCAGGAATCAGCCGAATATCCCGTTTCTTCAACCAGCTCTCTTCGCGCACATTGAATGGGCGCCTCATCGGCATCAAGGGTTCCTGCCGGTATTTCCCAAATGAAAGCTCCCACAGCATGCCGGTATTGTCTAATCATCAGCAATGTATCTTCATTCAACAAGGGTACAATTGCGGAAGCCCCGGGGTGACGAATAATCTCCAGATCAACATTTACCCCATTACTAAGGGTAATATTTTCCTTTTCCAGCCTGAAGACCCGCCCCTGATGCAAAGCTTTTCTGCTGTTCACTCTTGCAGTCACGATGCAACCTCTCCAAAAAATAACGCCCCTGACGTTTTCCAGACAACCCATTGAAAATTGCCGGGTTGGCTATAAAATTATTTGACATCAGAAAAAAATATGGTATAAAAAAAAGCTAAGCCCCCGTAGCTCAGGTGGATAGAGCACCAGATTCCTAATCTGGGTGCCGTGCGTTCGAGTCGCGCCGGGGGCACCAACTAAATCAAGCACTTATGGTCCACAGCCAAAAGTGCTTTTTTCGTTTTTGGCATGTTTGGTACAATATTGGTACAAGATTTCATTTTCAACCCCGATAAATACCCCCGATCTCGCCATGCTTAATCATGAATTCTTGTTACCATTTCATACCCCGATCGTCAAGAAAATATACTTTTCAACCCCTATGCGCAAAAGCCGCAAAAGTAACAAAAGAGTTTCAGCTCCCGCAAAAAAAAACGGCTTTATTTCCTCCACCGAGAGAAGATTTTTTACTTTTCCACCCCCATACTCAAGATACTCAAAAACCTCAGAAGGCCATATCCTGCTGGGAACGTTAAAGATCCCCTGATATCAGGATATACTTTTAACCCACAGATTGGTTATGCCTTTGACACTGAACGCCGATTCTCGTCCATCTGGTGGCTTTACCTGCCTCTCAAGAGCCCTTTGATTACATAGCCGCAGAAATCTTTATCCCCATCCAACAAATACATTTCAGGACTGTTATCTCAAAAAACACTTGCACCGAAGAGCTCAATAATACTATCATGAAGTGAACAATTGATCTGTCAGCCTTGCATGATTTTTGCGGCTATGGGGTGAAGAGTTATGCAAGGTATGTTGTTAGTTAGTTTATGTTGTGTGTGAATATTTTATTCAATCCAAGAAAAATCTGTTTTTATTAAAAGTTTCCCAAACGAAAACCACAATACCAATTCCCGCCTTTTTAATCAACAGCAGACTGGAGAATATCACGTTACGCCAAGCTGTGTTTTATGAGGATAA
>DUZB01000021.1 GCA_013349725.1 Deltaproteobacteria bacterium
AAAGAGTAAGATTATGATTACGATTAAGATTATGACCTTCTGAACGTACTCTCGACTAATTGGATCAAGTGGGCGAAGTTAGAACCAAGCCCGAATCGTCGTTAGCTCAGGATGAAATATCCCCAACAGGAATTCCCAGTTTTTCCAGGCGATACCTCAAAGAACGCATACTTATTTCGAGAAGCTCGGTTGCTTTGGATTTGGAACCGCCTGCCATTTCAAGCGCTCTGATGAGATACTCTTTCTCAATTTCAGCCAGAACTTCATCAAGATGGATACCTTCCGGCGATAGATCCAGATGTCTCCGGGTCCTTGAGCCCACCCCGGATCTCGCATGGGAGAGGGTGAGACTTTCGGGAAGAACAATATTGGATGTCTCGAGAGCAACGCTCCTTTCAATGATATTTTCCAGTTCCCTTACATTGCCCGGGAATGAGTATCCGCCCAGAATATCCATGGCATAAGCGGATATCTTCCGGATATTTTTTCCCATTTCCCTTGAAAATTTTTCCAGGAAATAATCGGCCAGCAGAGGCAGATCATTCTCCCGCTCCCGTAAAGGAGGAAGGCTTATGGGGATAACATTTAACCTGAAATACAGGTCCTCCCTGAAATTGCCTTCGATCACCTCATCCTCAAGGTTCTTGTTGGTTGCCGAGATGAAACGAACATCCACTTTTTTCATTTCGGTTCCCCCGACCGCAGTGAATGTCCTGTCCTGAATCACTCGCAAAAGTTTCACCTGGATAACTGGAGAAAGCTCACCTACTTCATCAAGAAAAACCGTTCCTCCATCCGCCACGTCAAACAACCCTTCCTTATCCGCATGGGCCCCTGTAAATGCCCCCTTCTTATACCCGAAAAGCTCGCTCTCGATGAGCGTCTCCGGGATGCCGGCACAGTTTATCACGACAATGGGCAGTTCCCTCCTGCCGCTCTGGCGGTGTATGGCTTTCGCCACCAGTTCTTTTCCGGTCCCACTTTCCCCATATATCAGGATATTTGTTCTGGAAGGCGCAACCCTTCTGATCAGGTCATATACTTTTTTCATCTGGGGGCTTTCCCCGATGAGGTTGCCGAAATGAAGCTTTTTCTCCGATACCGTTTCTTCCTGCCTCGGCGCCATCGCCGACTTCAGGGCTTCTTTTACCACCCGCTTAAGGTCCTTCACCTTGAAAGGCTTCGGAACGTAATCGAAAGCGCCTTCCCTCATGGCCTCCACCGCATTTTCCGCAGAGGAGAATGCCGAAATCATCACAACGGGAGTGTCGGAATTGATGGCCTTGACCTTTTTCAAAACCCCTATTCCATCCATGCCATCCATACGGATATCCGTGACAACAAGCTGAAAATCTTCATGATCAAGGATATCACAAGCCCTTTCACCACTTTCCGCCGTAACGACCTGGTATCCTTCTTTTGTCAGCATGATTTCAAGGAACTCTCGCATGCTTAATTCATCATCCACAATAAGGATTTTATACGGGTCTTTTCCAGACAATTTTCCCTCCAACCATGGTCAATTCGGCAATTCCCTTGAGATTCATTCCTATAAACGGAGAATTCCGGCTTTTCGACACGATATGCTTTTCCTCAAATAGATACGCATATTCCGGATCAATAATGGTCAAATCGGCGGTTTCTCCTTCAACCAGACGGCCACCACGAACACCAAGAATCCGGGCACTGTTGGAGGTAAGTTTTGCCACGGCTTCGGGCATACTCATAACCCCCTCTCTCACAAGTTGAAGAGTCAACGGCAGAGCTGTTTGAAAACCGACCATCCCGAAGGCAGCCTTGTCAAATTCCACATCTTTTTCCAGATGGGAATGTGGGGCGTGGTCCGTTGCAATGACGTCGATAACCCCTTCCGTCAAACCTTTCCTTACTGCCTCCACATCATAAGATGTCCTCAGTGGAGGGTTCACTTTGGCGAGCGTATTATATCCTGTAACCGCTTCGTGGGTCAGGCTGAAATAGTGGGGCGCCGTTTCGGCCGTTACCGGAATTCCTTCATTCTTTGCCCTTCTTATCAGTTCAACCGATGCCGCAGTACTTACATGAGCAATGTGGACAGGCCTTCCGGTCAGTCCTGCAAGAGCAATCTCACGATACACCATGATACTCTCGCCGGCGCCCGGAATCCCCGGAAGCCCGATCCTGGTAGAAACAGCCCCCTCATGCATAACCCCCTCTCTGGAAAGGCTTCGATCTTCACAATGGGAGATGGGAATCAAACCATGGTAAAAACTATACTCAAGCGCCCTTCTCATCAGTTCGCTGTCTGCCACAGGAAAACCATCATCCGAAACTCCAACGGCGCCGGCCTCTCGCAAATCTCCAAAATCAGTGAGGCATTCGCCTTTCTGGCCCATTGTAATGGCTGCGATAGGGTAAACCCTTACAGACGCAGCTCTTTCAGCCTGCTTAAGAATAAATTCGGTGACGGAACGACAATCGTTTGGAGGATGGGTATTGGGCATACATGCAACGGCCGTAAACCCCCCGGCCGAAGCGGCCCTCGCGCCTGTGGCGATGGTCTCCTTGTATTCTTCTCCCGGTTCGCGCAAATGGGTATGCATATCAATCAGGCCCGGAGCGACAATCTTGCCGGAAGCATCGATTACCTTCAGCCGGTCGCCTGTTCTTATTGCACCTGGCGGAATGATTTTCAGGATAATACCATTTTTTACAAGAATATCATATCGTTCCACTGTCAAATTCACAGGGTCGACCAGATTCCCCCCCTCAATTAACGTTACCACCTTTTGCACCTCCTATCAAAAGATACAGCAGTGCCATTCGTATGGCCACTCCGTTTTCAACCTGGTCGAGAATAACTGAACAAGGCCCATCCGCCACATCAGAAGTTATCTCAACGCCTCTGTTCATAGGACCTGGATGCATAATGATAACGTCCTTCCTGGCGCCTCCCATCATGTCCCTGTTTAACCCGAAAAAAGATGCATACTCCCTGAGGCTGGGGAAAAGAGTCTTATTCTGTCTTTCAAGCTGAATGCGCAGTAAAATAATCACGTCCTTGTTCTTCACGGCTTCCCTTGGATCATAGACGACACGCACACCCATTTTTTCAATCTCCACGGGAATCATGGTGGGAGGGCCACATACCGTTACCTGGGCTCCGGTTTTCCTCAGTCCGATGATGTCCGATCTGGCCACGCGACTGTGAGAGATGTCCCCTACGATGGCCACCTGCAATCCCTGGAGTCTCCCCTTCTTCTCACGTATGGTATACAGATCGAGCAGGGATTGAGAGGGATGTTCATTGATGCCGTCTCCGGCATTAATCACGCTTACGTCAAGGCCCCTTGCCAAAAGATGAGGTGCTCCGCTGGAAGAGTGGCGTATGACAATCAAATCCGGCCTCATCGCCTGAAGATTCTTTGCCGTATCCAGCAGCGTTTCCCCTTTAACCACACTACTGCCTGTAGCAGAGAGGCTAAATGTATCTGCGCTGAGNCGTTTNGCNGCAATTTCAAAGGAGGTTCGCGTTCTGGTACTCGGTTCATAAAAAAAATTAACAACGCTTTTTCCCCGCAAAGTGGGTACTTTCTTAATATCCCTTCTTGATATGCTTTTTAATGATTCCGCCGTATCCAGAATAAGTTCAATGTCTTCGACAGAAAGGTCTTCCATGCTCAAAAGGTCTTTATGATCAAATGTTTTCAAAGGTAGCTCCCCCAAAAAAAACCCCCTTGTCAATACTTTTGACAAGGGGGTCTTTTTTGTTGCCTATACGTGCAATCATAAGCTAACCAGCAGCTTGGTAATTAAAAAATTCTATAGCCTGTTTTCTCTACCATTTATATTTATTTGATCATACAGGCTCACACCTACGAATGCAAGACAAAAAGCAGTACCGGCCGGCAAGCTTCTCCTCTATTTTTCTCCAGCTTCCCTAACGAGCAGCTGTACGATAGAAACAGGCGCTCCATCACCTTTTCGGACACCTTTCTTGACAATTCTCACATACCCTCCCGGCCTGGAGGTTAAACGATCCTTGATCTGATCAAATAATTTATGGGCAACCTCTTTATCCTGCATATAAGAAATAGCGAGCCGCCTTGCATGCAAATCTCCACGCTTGGCAAGGGTGATCATTTTTTCTGCGATCGGCCTCATTACTTTTGCTTTGGCGTCGGTCGTTTCTATCTGCTCATGTTTAAAAAAAGACGTTACCATGTTCCTGAGCATCGCCCTTCTGTGGCTCGTATTGCGACTTAACTGTTTCCCTGCCTTTCTGTGCCTCATTTGCCTTACCCTCTTTCGTAACCATCTTTAGAATCGAGTTTTTCTTCCTCTTCAGTATCCGATTCCTCGGTTATTTCGCTGTCATTTTCATCATCATAAACCGTGTCTTCCTCATCGTTATCACCGGGAAAAACCTCTTCATACGATTCCTCATCGTATTCCCCTTCTTCGGTTTCATGCACGGCAGGGAACTTATTCAGCTTCATCCCAAGAGAAAGCCCCATTTCGTCAAGAATTGCCTTAATTTCATTCAGTGATTTCCTACCAAAATTCTTGGTTTTGAGCATTTCGCTTTCTGTCTTTTGAACAAGCTCGCCAATCAGCGTAATCTTGGCATTTTGAAGACAGTTGGCCGATCGCACAGACAACTCCAGCTCAGATACAGGCCTGAAGAGATTATCATTAAGCTTTTCCTTCTCTTCCTCTTCCTCTTCTACCTCAGGTTCAGGCTCCTCCTCAAAGTTAATGAAAGGATTCATCTGCTCCTTCAAAATCTTTGCAGCAAAAGCCACTGCATCTTCCGGAGTTACGCTCCCGTCGGTCCATACCTCAAGTGTTAACTTATCATAGTCCGTGATCTGTCCAACCCGCGCATTGGTAATTCTGTAATTTACTCGCTGAATACAAGAAAATGCCGCATCGATAGCGATCACGCCGAGTGGCATATCCGGAGTCTTGTTCCTCTCGGCCGGGCTGTACCCTTTCCCCACCCTCACAACCATCTCCAAATCTAACTTACCCTCTTCATTCAGGGTGGCGATATGCTGTTCAGGGTTTAAAATCTCAACGGATCCATCGCTCTCGATATCACCGGCAGCAGCTTCTCCCTGGCCTTGTTTTCTAAGATGGATGACCGCTTCTTCGGCATCAACAAGCTTAAGGCGCACCTCCTTCAGATTCAGCACGATATCTGTCATGTCTTCTAAAACGCCGGCAATCGTGGAAAACTCATGGAGTACCCCGTCGCATTTTACAGAAACAATTGCTGAGCCCTGTAGTGAAGAAAGGAGTATGCGCCGCAACGAATTGCCTATAGTAATGCCGAACCCTCTCTCAAGGGGTTCACACACGAATTTGCCGTAAGACCCTGTATAGCTTTCCTGGTCTAACTCAATCCGTTTCGGTTTGATCAACTCCCGCCAATTCTTGCTTTTTAGATCTACCAAAAAAAGCTCCCCCTGTTCCATATAGGTTTTCCCATTGACAAATCCTCAGGGCCTACCTGCATACCCTGGCCCATAATGCCTTATTTGGAATACAATTCAACAATGAGCTGTTCCTGGATTGGCATAGTAAGGGATTCTCTGTTGGGCAGAGCTTTAAATGTACCCAAAAATTTTTCTTTGTCCACTTCAATCCAATCCGGTATACCTCTCCTGACCACTGTTTCCTTTGCTTCTACAATCTGGGGAATCTTCTCACTTTTTTCTTTCGCCTTAATAACATCTCCGGGTTTGATCTGGAAAGAAGGGATGTTTACTTTCTTGTCATTGACCAGAAAGTGATTGTGACGAATCAACTGTCTGGATTGCGTTCTTGATGACGCAAAGCCCATCCTGTAAATCACATTATCGAAACGCGATTCTAACAAGAGCAACAGGTTTATACCCGTAATTCCCTTTCTTCTCTCAGCCCTGTAATAGTATCCTCGAAACTGCTTTTCCAGCACCCCATAAATTCTTTTTACTTTCTGCTTTTCCCTGAGTTGGACTCCATAATCAGACAGTTTGCCTGCACGCCTTTGACCATGTTGTCCAGGCGCATAAGATCTTCTCTCAAACGCGCATTTATCACCGTAACAGCGGTCCCCTTTCAAAAACAACTTAAGGTTTTCTCGTCTGCACAGCCTGCATGATGAATCAGTATATCTGGCCAAATCAGCCTCTCCTGTCTCCTGAAAATATATTAATTACACCCCATCAGGAATAAGACTTCAGTCTTACTTCCGAGGTTTACACTCGTCTCCTTTTCGGAGGTCTGCATCCATTATGGGGTATGGGAGTAACATCCCTTATGACGGTCACGGTAAACCCATCCACCTGAAGTGATCTCAGAGCGGCTTCTCGTCCCACACCAGGTCCCTTGACGCGAACCTCAGCAACCCTCATACCGTGCTCCATAGCCTTTTTTAAAGCGTCTTTTCCGGCAATCTGTCCTGCAAAAGGAGTGCTTTTTCTTGATCCTTTGATGCCACCCCGGCCTGCACTTGATTGAGCAACCACATTTCCGGATAAATCTGTAATCGTAACAATGGTATTATTGAAGGTAGACTGGATGTGGATAATACCGGATGGCACATTTTTTTTCTCTTTTCGGGTTTTGCCTTTTCTTTTTGCTGTTTTTGCCATTATCGTTCCTCAGGTTCTATTTTTTTCTCTTTCCCATCACCGCACGTCGGGGGCCCTTTCGAGTCCTCGCATTTGTACTGGTCCTCTGCCCTCTGACAGGAAGTCCCCTCCTGTGCCGGAGCCCTCGATAGGCGCCCAGATCCATCAACCTCTTTATGTTCATGGAGACTTCACGTCTAAGATCACCTTCAACCTTGCATTTCTCGTCTAAAATCTTCCTGATTGCTGCGATCTGCTCTGAAACCAGATCATCCGACGACAAATTAAAGTCTATCCCTGCCTCGAGAAGAATCTTTTGTGAAGTGCTTCTTCCTATTCCGTAGATATAAGTAAGAGCAATCTCGATTCTTTTAGCTCTTGGTAAATCAACTCCGGCGATTCTTGCCAATCTCTGACTCCTCTTCTCTTAAAGTTAAAAACTCCCAGGCCACCAACGTCACTGTCTTGCGGTAATTCAAGGTTCGATCGAAAAAAGCAAAAGGTAACGTAACAAAAAAGGCTTATCCCTGCCGCTGCTTATGCCGTGGGTTTTCACAAATAACCCTAACAATACCATTTCGCCTGATAATTTTACAGTTCTTACAGATTTTTTTTACTGATGGTCTCACTTTCATGACAGAAAAGGCCTCCACTCCTACGAAAAGTACAGGACTGCCCGAGTACTTTTCTATTTTTCTCCTCGGTAGATTATCCTGCCCTTGCTAAAATCATAAGGGGAGAGTTCTACAGTCACACTATCTCCAGGGAGAATTCTGATGAAATTTTTTCTCATTTTACCAGAGATATGCCCTAAAACACGATGACCGTTCTTAAGCTCAACCCTGAACATCGCATTTGGCAAGGTCTCTATGACCACCCCCTGCACTTCAAGGGCTTCTTCTTTGGCCATTGCTTTTTCTCGAAAGTCCTTCAGCAACGATAAAGATGAGAAATCGAACGAATCATTTCAAGCACATCCGCTCCCTTAATACGCCGCACTATCTACTTTTCCCAAATCCCTTTTTCATAAAGCCCTCATAATGTCTTGTCAACATATGGGATTCGATCTGGTTTGTAGTATCCATTGCCACACCGACAACAATCAACAGCGCAGTGCCCCCAAAATAAAAAGGAACGTGAAGGTTGTAGATGAGTATATTGGGCAGAACACAAACCGCGGAAACATAAATAGCGCCTGAGAAGGTAAGTCTCGTGAGAACCCTGTCAATGTATTCCGCCGTATTCCTGCCCGGCCTGATTCCCGGGATGAAACCACCGGACTTTTTCATATTGTCCGCCACATCCACCGGGTTAAAATGCACGGCTGTATAGAAGTAGCAGAAAAAGAAAATGAAACTCACGTAGATCAACGTGTAGACGATATGCCCGGGCGAAAGCATATTGACCACATGCTGCAGCCATGGGAATTTGTCCACACTCATGAAATTCGCGATGGTTGCCGGAAACATGATAATGGATGAAGCAAAGATCGGAGGAATAACCCCGGCCGTATTCACCTTCAACGGCAGATGGGTACTCTGACCGCCATACATCTTCCGCCCGACAACCCTTTTCGCATATTGAACGGGTATCCTTCTCTGTCCCCTTTCAACAAAAACAATGGCGCCTACCACGGCAATCATAACAGCCACAAGAAGAATCATGAAAAACGGAGTAACTTCTCCGGTGCCCATAAGCCGGAAGCTGTTCATCACCGCAACGGGAAATCCTGCGACAATGCCTGAAAAAATAATCAATGAGATCCCATTGCCTATTCCCCTTTCCGTGATCTGTTCCCCGACCCACATGAGAAACGCGGTTCCTGCTGTCAAGGTGATTACAGTGAGAATTCTGAATCCCCAACCTCCAACGGGAACAATCAGAACTCCGCCGGGGCTTGACATATTTTCCAGACCGACGGCAATTCCAAAGCCCTGCACAACACTTAACACCACCGTTCCGTACCTGGTGTATTGCGTTATTTTCTTCCGGCCCTGATCCCCTTCTTTTTTCAGTTTTTCAAGATAGGGGACAACGACGGTCATAAGCTCCAGAATAATGGATGCACTGATGTACGGCATGATGCCAAGCGCCATCACAGACATCTGACTCAGTGCGCCGCCGGAAAACATGTCAAAGAGCCCGAACAGTGTACCCTGTTTTGAACTGAAAAACGCAGAAAGGGCCGCACCGTCGATGCCGGGTGTCGGGATGTGGCAACCCAATCGATAAACCGCAAGCATCAAAAGAGTAAAGAGAATCTTCTTTTTCAGCTCAGGAATTTTGCCAATATTCTGAATTCCACCAATCATAAATTTTTCTCACTGAACAGGAAACAGATCGAAGAGAACAGGAGATCTCAACGATATCAATGCCTAAATGATTTCAACCTTTCCACCTGCAGTCTCAATCTTCTCCCGCGCAGACCGGCTGACCTTATCGACCCTGATAACCACGGGACTATGGATATCCCCACCGCCAAGAAGCTTGATTCCAGCCGCTTTCTTCTTAATCAATCCTGCGGATTCAAGCACTTCCCGGTCGATAATCTTGCTTTCTTCAAAACCCTTAAGGTCTCCCAGATTCACCAGAAGGTATTCCTTCTTAAAAAGGTTTGTAAAGCCACGTTTTGGAAGTCGCCTGTGTATCGGCATCTGCCCTCCCTCAAAACCAGGACGAACTCCGCCTCCAGAACGCGATTTCTGCCCCTTATGCCCACGACATGCCGTCTTACCGTGTCCTGATCCCGGGCCTCTACCTACTCTTTTCCGCTTTTTTCTGGAACCCTCAGCGGGTGAAAGATCATGAATTCTCATCCCATATCCCCGTATATCAACCGATCTTAACCAGGAAAGAAACCTTGTTAATCATACCCCTTACGGCCGATGTGTTAGTCAGTTCGACGACCTTGTGCAGACGAGTAAGACCCAGTCCCCTCAAGGTGTCTCTGATTTTCTTGTTTCTTCCTATTCCGCTTTTCTTCAGAGTAACTCTTATTGTTTCCGACATTTCAACTGACCTCTGTCTTCTTCTTGCGCTGCACTTCTTTTTCGTTCCCTGCAACTCCCCGTAAACGGGCCATTACGATCGAACAAGCCCCTTAGGCACTCATTTCTTCGAGTGGTATCCCTCGACGGGCAGCCATTTCCAAAGGGGTTCGCAAATGCCGCAGCCCCATCATTGTTGCCCTGACTATATTATGCGGGTTATGCGAACCGAGACATTTTGTCAAAATGTTCTGCATGCCTGCCGCCTCAAGCACGGCCCTCACTGCACCACCCGCAATCAATCCGGTACCGGGTCCCGCAGGCTTCAACAGAACTCGGCCCGCTCCCCATTTTCCGATGACCTCATAGGGGACAGAACCATCCAGGAGTTTCACATGGAACATATCTCTTTTGGCCTTTTCAATCCCTTTACGAATGGCTTCCGGAACCTGGTTTGCCTTTCCAAGCCCACTTCCGAGCATTCCCTTTCCGTCGCCAACAACAACAATGGCGCTGAAACTAAAACGTCGACCGCCCTTTACAACCTTAGCCACCCGGTTGATGTGAACAACCTTCTCGATTAACTGGACTTCGTCATTTCCCTGAAACAATGGAATTCTCCCTATCTTTCAAAATGTTGGTATAATCAGCATATTCTTCGTTTGGAGTATCTGCCAAATAGACGCTGAACAAAGACGCAACCCTGAACAGCTACTGCTAAAATTGCAGCCCTGCCGCCCGTGCCGCCTCGGAGAGCGATTTCACCCGGCCATGATAGAGAAAGCCATTACGATCAAAGACAACCTTTTTGATTCCCTTCTCCAGGGCGCGTTTGGCAATAGCGTCGCCAACCAGGGCCGCACCTTTCTTGTTTGCGCCCAGAATCCCTGATTCGGGACGGAAATCCTTAGATAACGAAGAAGCTTCCGCAAGCGTGCCCCCGATGGTATCGTCTATAATCTGCGCATACACATGCTTATTGCTCCTGAAAACGCAAAGTCGGGGCATTTCGGAGCTTCCCCTTATTTTTTTTCTGACCCTGCTCTGTCTTCTTACCCTTTTCTCTGCCTTACTTACAGAACTCATGCCGACAACCCCTCAACAGTTCATCATTTGTGTTTACTTAGCACCCGTTTTCCCGGCCTTTTTCCGAATATGTTCATCGGTATACCTGAGGCCCTTCCCCTTATATGGCTCAGGCGGCCTGAGGCCTCGGATTTTTGCAGCAGTTTGGCCAAGAAGCTCTTTATCAATTCCCAACAAGGTAATTTTGTTTTTATCAATGGCTGCACTAATCCCATCAGGAAGGTCAAAATTGACCGGGTGCGAAAAACCAAGATTGAGAACTATCGATCGATCTTTCACCTCCGCTTTATATCCAACCCCGACAATCTCAAGCACTTTCTCGAACTCTTTGCTTACTCCCGATACCATATTGGAAATCAATGCACCATACAAGCCGTGCAGAGATCTGGACCCTCTGGATCCATCTGCAACAGACACCATAACATTTCCCTCACCCACTTCAATCCCAACTTTTGCGTGGGTAAGACGACTGATGCTTCCCTTCGGCCCTTTTACAGTAACCGAACCGTCATTGATTTTGACCTCAACACCCTTTGGAATCGGGATAGGCTTCTTGCCTATGCGTGACATTCATATCCTCCACTAACTTAAATCCGATTATTGGGAACGGCTACCACACAGAGCAGATGATCTCGCCCCCGATATTTCTTTTCCTGGCCTCACGGTCGGTCATCAGCCCCCTTGACGTGGATATGATTCCGATTCCGTATCCATTTAACACATCTGGAATCTTGTCAGAACCTGCGTAAGTTCTACGACTGGGTTTGCTGATTCGCTTGATTCCTTCAATTACAGGGACGCCATCTTTGTCGTATTTCAAAAAAATCCGGATAAATTTATGTTGCCCATCCGAAATCAGTCTGAAATTCCTGATATATCCCTCAGTCTTAAGAACTTTAGCGATATTAATTTTCAGTTTTGAACTTGGGATGTTCACCAGTTCCTGCGAAGCCCTCAGGGAATTTCTTATCCGTGTCAGCATGTCCGCTACGGGATCTGTCATCGTCATTATCTGCCTGCCCTCCACATTCTATAATTGCAGCAGTCAATCTCAGTATATTCTTTAGCGCTATTTCCAGCTTACCAGCTTGACTTGACAACGCCGGGAAGATCACCTCTCGACGCCAGGTTTCGAAAACATATCCGGCACAATCCGAATTTTCTCAAATATGCCCTGCTTCTGCCACAGATAGGGCACCTGTTATACTGCCGGGTTGAAAACTTCTGTTTCCTCTTAGCCTTCACTATCAGCGACGTCCTTGCCAAAACAACCTCCCTCTGTATTCCTAAATAAGCCTAATTCCGAAATGGCATACCCAATTCTTTTAACAAGAACAGCCCTTCAGGGTCGGTTCTGGCAGATGTCACGATAGAGATATTTAATCCTTTCATTCTATCTACCTTGTCATAATCAATCTCCGGGAAGACCATAAATTCCTTTATACCGATACTGCAGTTTCCTCTTCCATCAAAGACCTTGTTTGAAAGTCCCCTGAAATCCCTTACTCTGGCCAAGGCTGCATTAAACAATTTATCAAGAAAATCATACATTTTCTGACGCCGCAAGGTGACCATGCATCCAATGGGCATCCCCTGCCTCAACTTAAATCCGGCAATGGATTTTTTGGCCTTGGTAATAACGGCCTTTTGACCGGCGATCATACTCAGTTCATTCACCGCAGCATCAAGGATCTTGATATTCTGAATAGCCTCCCCCAGGCCCATGTTCAGCACAACCTTTTCAATCCTTGGGACAGCCATGATGCTCTTATATTTGAAATTCTCCATCATGGCGGGCACAATCTCAGTTTCATATTTTTCTTTCAGTTGAGACAACGATTCCTCCTTAAAGATAAACCACATATCTCGTCAGATTGGGTATTGATCCGGTCATGTCCCGACCAGCTCCCTGATAAAGGACCCCGGTCCGTCCAACAGACATCAACCATCCATCGGCTCCTTGCATTTTTTACATACGCGAACTTTTGAATCGTCTTCAAGCTGCCTCATGCCGACTCTTGTCGGATCCGCACACTTATTGCAGACGATCATGACATTTGAAATATGTATAGGAGCTTCTTTTTCAACAATTCCGCCTTGAGCATTCTTTGCGCTTGGCTTTGCATGTTTTTTTACGATATTCACTTTTTCGACAATCACGCGCTGCTTCTCGCCATCCACTTTCAAAACCGTTCCAATTTTTCCCGTTTCTTTTCCGGCAATAACAACGATTTTATCGTTCTTCCTTATTAGGGGATGTTTCTTCCTCACTTTATTGCTCCCTACTTTGAACATCTCTGTTACAAAACATGACAGTTGTGTTAGCTCAGAGTACTTCAGGGGCTAAGGAAATAATCTTCATGAATTTCTTTGCCCTTAATTCCCTGGCCACAGGGCCGAATATTCTAGTCCCGATAGGCTCACTCTGCTGGTTAATCAAGACCGCTGAATTATCGTCAAATTTAATATGCGACCCATCAGGTCTCTTGATTTCCTTTGACGTTCTTACAATAACGGCCTTGGCAACGTCGCCCTTCTTTACCTTCGAATTGGGCATGGCCTCTTTCACCGCAACGACAATTATGTCTCCAACACCAGCGTACCTTCTCTTGGATCCCCCCAGCACCTTAATGCAGGCGACCTGCTTGGCCCCGGAATTGTCTGCCACCCTTAATCTGGTTTCCGTCTGTATCATTTAGTCAACTCCGATGAATCCATCCACTGCGGGATTAATTTTCAACGTAACTCTTCTCTACAATTTCGACGACCTGCCATCTTTTCCGCTTACTCAAAGGCCTGCTTTCAATGATTCTCACCTTGTCGCCGATCTGGCATACATTCTGAGGATCATGCGCCATATGCTTTGACCGTTTCCTCACATACTTTCCATATGTCGGGTGTTTTGTCAATCGCTCAACGAGGACCACGATTGTCTTGTCCATACGGTTACTTACCACATTGCCGACCAGCCTTCTTCTAAGTCCACGTTCTGTCATCGCTACCTCATCCTATAGCCTGACCCCTGGGATCTTTTTTTCCCTGAGGACGGTCTTTATGCGGGCCAAATATTTTTTAGTCTTAGGAATCATGGCTGTATTTCCAAGCTGTCCTGCAGCCTTCTGAAACCTGAGATTAAACAGTTCACGCCCGGATTCCTGCTCTTTCTCCTTCAACTCCTCCACGCTCAAATCCCTTAATTCATTGGCCTTCATAAACTACTTTCTCCTCATTATGAATCTCGTGGCAAACGGGAGTTTATGCCCTGCAAGACGAAACGCCTCTCCGGCAACATTCTCAGCGACACCTTCCAACTCATAGAGCACTCTGCCCGGTTTAATGACCGCCACCCAACTGTCGGGGGAACCTTTGCCCTTCCCCATCCTCGTTTCCAAAGGCTTTTTACCGATAGGTTTATCAGGAAACACTCTGATCCAGACCTTGCCGCCGCGCTTTACATGCCTCGTGACGGCTATTCTTGCCGCCTCTATCTGCTGTGCAGTCATAAGGCCACATTCCTGAGCCTGCAAACCATAGTCCCCAAACTCGAGAGAACCTCCCCGGTAGGCCTTGCCCTTGGTTCTTCCTTTCTGTCTTTTTCTATATTTGACTTTCTTTGGGCTAAGCATAAAACTTACCTGTTCCTTACTTGTTTTTATCCGGCAAAATCTCGCCTTTGAATATAATGACCTTCACACCGATCACCCCGTAAGTGGTGAACGCTTCAGCAAATCCGTAGTCAATATCAGCCCGAAGTGTATGAAGGGGAACTCTACCTTCCCTGACCCATTCCCGTCTTGCCATTTCTGCTCCGCCCAGGCGACCACTGCAGGATATTTTGATTCCCTGTGCCCCGAATCTGAGAGCAGAGCTGACGCTCTTTTTCATAGCTCTTCTGAATGCCACCCGTCGAACCAGCTGCATGGCGACGTTTTCGGCGACGAGCTGCGCGTCTACTTCCGCTTTCCTCACTTCCTGAATATCTAAAATAACCTCTCTCTTTATGAGTTTTTCAAGATCGGTCTTTAGCTTTTCAATTTCAATTCCTTTTTTCCCTATCACAATGCCGGGTCTCGCCACATACATGCGAATGCGGACCTTACTGGCAGCCCTTTCAATCTCTATCTTCGATATCCCTGCCTGGGAAACTCTCTTTTTAAGGAACTTCCTGATGTTATAATCTTCCAGAACAAAATCGCTGTAATGTTTGCCTGCAAACCATCTGGAATCCCAACTTTTCGTTATTCCCAGCCGAAAACTTATCGGATGAACTTTTTGTCCCAATATACACCTCCAGTGTGATCAGAAAAGCTCCTTTTTAAAAAGGCAATGACAGATCAGCTCTCGTCCACAACAACCGTGATGTGGCTTGTTCTCTTCCTTATTCTCGTAGCACGCCCAAGAGCGCGAGGCATCCATCTTTTAATGGTTGGTCCTTCGTCTGCATATGCTCGGGTTATGTACAGCGAATCAACATCCATCCCGGAGTTTTCCTGAGCATTTGCAACCGCAGAGTGGATCACCTTCTTCAGTATTCCAGCGCCTTTCTGTGGTGCAAACGCGAGCATGTTTAAAGCTTCTTCCACCTTTTTTCCCCTTACCTGATCAATGACCAGCCTGATCTTCTGGGGGGAAATCCTAACGAATCTTGCTATAGCCCTTGTTTCCATTTTTCTCTTCAATACTGTCCATGAATTTGGTTACCATTAAGAACGTAGAAAAACTGCAGCCCAGAGATGACAACTATTCCTGACGTTCTACTTCATTTTGCCCTTCAGCTTGCTCTTCTTATCCCCGGCATGTCCATAAAATGTACGCGTAGGGGCAAACTCCCCCATTTTGTGCCCAACCATATCTTCTGACACGAAAACGGGAAGAAATTTTCTTCCATTATGAACAGCGAAGGTAAGTCCTACAAATTCTGGAAGAATCGTCGACCTCCTTGACCAGGTTTTGATTATTTTCCTGCTCATGGCTCCGGCAGCCTGTTCTACCTTCTTCAATAAGTGCCCGTCTACAAAAGGTCCCTTTTTTAACGATCTAGGCAACGCCCTTCCTCCTGTCTGTCAATATTTCCCAATTCCACTTATCTATTTATTCTTTTTAAAATCAGCTTGTCACTTGGCTTTTTAACGCGAGTCTTATAGCCCTTCGTCGGCACGCCCCAAGGCGTCACCGGATGGCGGCCCCCGGAAGACTTTCCTTCGCCACCCCCATGCGGATGGTCAACGGGATTCATGGCAACTCCCCTGACATGCGGTCTTTTCCCTAACCATCTGTTTCTACCGGCTTTGCCAATGGAGATATTTTCGTGGTCGAGATTCCCCACCTGCCCTATGGTAGCCCTGCAATCAAGCATAACCATTCGTACCTCGCCAGAAGGCAGTTTAATCTGTGCATATCGACCTTCTTTTGCCATAAGCTGGCAGTAACTACCGGCACTTCTGGACAATTGTCCCCCGTGCCCCGCATTCAGTTCAATGTTATGAATGTGAGTTCCAAGTGGTATTTCCTTTAGCGCAAGGGTATTTCCAACCCGGATTTCCGCGCCAGTGCCTGACATTACCTGGTCCCCCACGTAAAGTTTGTTCGGCGCGATGATGTATCTTTTTTCTCCATCAACATAATGAAGGAGAGCAATATTTGACGATCGGTTCGGATCATATTCGACCGTGGCTACTTTCGCCGGGATCCCGTCTTTGTCTCTCTTGAAATCGATGATACGATAGGCGCGTTTATGGCCTCCCCCGCGGTGCCTGGCGGTCAAACGGCCATTGGCGTTCCTACCGCCCTTTTTTCTCAGGACCCTGAGAAGACTTTTTTCCGGCTTGTCGGTTGTTAATTCCTCAAAGGTAGAATGTGTTTGAAATCTTCTCCCCGGAGAGGTTGGCTTGTTTGATTTGATACCCATGGTTAACTCCACATGATGAAAAGAGAGACGATGATCAGGCAATACGAAGAGAATCGAATAGATCCCCTATCGATCGATCACATCCCCTCGAAAAATTCAATATTCTTTCCTTCGGCCAGCTTCACTATGGCCTTTTTCCAATGAGACTTCCTTCCAACATTCCGACCAACACGACGCTTTTTTCCCTTTACATTCATCGTTCTGACTTCGAGGACCTCGATCTTGAAAAGAGTCTCCACGGCCTGGCGGATTTCTATCTTATTTGCCTTTTTGTGCACCTTGAAGGAAACCTGGTTCGTCGCAGTTTTCTGCAGATTTGCTTTTTCGGTGATGTGCGGTTCCCTGATAACCTGATAAATATCCACTACGCAACCAAGGCCTCCTCTATTTTTTCGATGGCAGACTTTTCCAGGAAGAGATGCTCGTATTTCAAAATATCATAAACATTCAACCCCTGGTGCTGCAATACCTTAATGCGAGGAACGTTTTTTGAAGATTTCTCAAGATTTTCCGATTTTTCTCCGATAACGATCAACGCCCCCCTCACATCAAACCCATTCATTGCTTCAACAAAAGACTTTGTCTTTATCTGAGAAAGCGCAAAGCTATCAACAACCGTAAGCTGTTCATTTTGCATTTTGTCTGTAAGAGCCATGCAAAGCGCGGACTTTCTAACTTTCTTATTGACCTTTTGCCGATAGCTGCGAAGCGACGGTCCGAAAGCAACACCACCACCCTTTCGGGTAGGAGAAGCAGCGTTGCCGGCTCTTGCCCGACCGGTCCCTTTCTGCCGCCACAATTTGCTCCCGGAGCCTTTCACTTCAGCTCGAGTTTTCACACTGGCAGTCCCGGACCTGCGGGCTGCAAGCTGGCTTACGACAACCTGATGAAGTATGGCTACCTTAACCGGCACCGAAAAGACATCATCCCGCAAAACCACTTCGGAGATTCTCTCATTTTTTAAATTATAAACACCCGCAACAGCCATGTTTTGCCTCTGTTTTTTAAGGTCAGCGACCTGCTATGAATAACACACAATTTACTACGATAGAGAAAGAAAGAGCTACGCCTTACAGATCTCAACCTTATTGTTCGGAGCGCCGGGCACAGATCCATTTACAAGAATGACTCCCATTTCGGGCCTGATATCCACGACTCTCAGGTTCTTCACAGTTACGCGCTGCTGTCCCATCCTTCCCGGCATCTTCCTGCCTTTAACGACTCTTCCCGGTGTGGCACTGCATCCTATTGAACCCGGTACCCGGTGCGATCGCGACCCGTGTGTTTTTCTTCCGCCGGAAAAATTCCACCGCTTCATCACTCCGGCAAATCCCCTGCCTTTACTTAGAGCCCTTACGTGCACCAGCTCGCCGATATGAAAGATATCCAGATTGAGTTCCTGCCCCAGCTCAAAGGCATCAGGGTCATCGACCCGGATCTCCTGCAACTGTTCAAAAGTTTTCTCTCCGGCAACCTTGAAGTGCCCTTTCAAAGGCTTGTTCAGGCGGTTTTCCTTTTTCTTTCCATATCCGACCTGGATGGCGCTATACCCTTCTTTATCCAAGGTCTTTTTCTGAATCACCACACAAGGCCCCACTTCCAGAACAGTAACAGAAGCACTTTTCCCCTCTGCCAGAAAAAGCCTTGTCATTCCCAATTTTTTGCCAAACAGCTTATTGACCATATCAATTCAGCTCCAAACTATCTTTCATCCTTGATCGAACCCCGGATAACACTCCAAAACAACGGGCGCGCCACGCGGAGGATTAGTTTAAGCATCAAGACCTTAAAGCTTGATTTCCACATCCACGCCTGCTGCCAGGTCCAGTTTCATGAGTGAATCCACCGTCTGTTGGGTTGGTTCCAATATATCCAACAGCCGTTTATGAGTCCTTATCTCAAACTGCTCCCTTGATTTCTTATTTACATGGGGGGATCTCAGGACGCAATATTTGTTAATAACCGTAGGGAGGGGAATCGGTCCGGCAATTCTCGCGCCGGTCTCTCTGGCAGTCTCCACAATCTCCATGGCGGACTGATCCAGCAGCTTATGATCGTAGGCCTTGAGGCTGATACGGATCTTCTGGTTTGTCAACATTCCTTTCTCCATTACTCGATAATCTCGCTGATTACGCCCGCGCCTACCGTCCGTCCACCTTCTCGAATGGCAAACCGAAGTTCCTTTTCCATGGCGATGGGCGTTATCAGGTTGATCTCC
>DUZB01000022.1 GCA_013349725.1 Deltaproteobacteria bacterium
CCCCTGCCGCAGCCAATTCCCCCATGATGGCGCTGACACCTCCCGCACGGTCAAGGTCTTCCACGTGGTCCGTCCCTGCAGGGCTCAATTTGCAGAGGTGGGGGGTCTTTGCACTAATCGCGTTCAACCGTTCAAGGTCCAGGGTCACACCAGCCTCCAGAGCGATTGCCCAGAGATGCAGAACGGTATTGGTTGAACATCCCAGTGCCATATCCACCGTCATGGCATTGGTGAAAGCATCCCCCGTCATAATCCGGTCCGGCGTCAGTCCTTCTTTTATGAGCCCCATGATTCTCATGCCGGTCCTCTTTGCCAGTCTGATGCGGGCAGCCATTACGGCAGGAATCGTGCCATTCCCCGGAAGAGCCATGCCGAGGGCTTCCGTCAGGCAGTTCATGGAATTGGCGGTAAACATGCCGGCACAGGAACCGCATGTGGGACAGGCCGCATCTTCCATGGCAGACAGCATCTCGGGAGACATCCGCCCGGCATGGACCGCCCCGACAGCCTCGAATACCGTGGCCAGGTCGATCATGCTGTCGTTCGATTTGTCCGGATGGCGACCGGCAAGCATGGGGCCGCCACTCACAACAATAGCAGGCAGATTCAGTCTCGCTGCCGCCATCAGCATGCCCGGCACAATCTTGTCGCAGTTCGGGACCAGGACCAATCCATCAAAGGCGTGGGCCATGGCCATTATCTCTATGGAATCAGCAATCAATTCACGGCTCGCTAATGAATACTTCATGCCTTCATGATTCATGGCAATACCGTCGCAGACCCCTATGGTTCCAAAGACCATGGGAGTGCCGCCCGCCATGTAAATGCCCGCCCTGACCGCCTCCACAATTCTGTCCAGATGGATATGTCCTGGAATAATCTCGTTCCTGGAACTGGCAATGCCAATCATCGGTCTCTGAATTTCTTCGTCCGTATACCCCATCGCCTTGAACAGGGATCTGTGCGGTGCACGGTCGATCCCCTTTTTAATCGCGTCACTTTTCATTTTCATCTCACTCCCTTTCGCTTACACTTCGGTTCTTTTTTGTATAGGCCACCAGTCCACCCGCATCTATGATACTCCTCATAAAATCGGGAATGGGCTTTGCGGAGAGAACCTGTCCATTCCTTGCCCCCATGATCTTTCCGGAAGCTATATCCACTTGGATAGGATCGGCTTCTTCGAAAAGATCTCCCGCTTCGGGCGATTCAAGAATAGGCAGACCTATATTAAAGGCATTTCTGTAAAAAATGCGGGCAAAACTTTTGGCAATAACGACTCCGATGCCTGCAAACTTGATCGCCAGCGGAGCATGTTCTCTTGAGGATCCGGAACCAAAATTGTTCCCCGCTACGATAATGTCCCCCGGGTGAACCTTTTCAGAAAATCCGGGTCTTGCATCGGCAAAACAATGTTTTGCCAGTTCATCCTTGTCTGAAACATTGAGGAATCTGGCCGGGATAATAACGTCCGTATCCACATTGTCTCCAAATTTCCATACCCTTCCTCCATATTCCATGAGCACTATTATCCTCCTGAACAGATTTCCATATTCTATTCATTCTGATGATCCTGTTCTAACAGCATATCCTGTTGATCCCGTCTACGTTCATGTGCCGTAACCCGGTTCTGTTCACAATTCCGAAGGCCCCGCAATCCTGCCAAAAACGGCCGAGGCCGCCGCAACGGCCGGGCTGGCTAAGTACACCTCGCTTTCCGCATGCCCCATTCGGCCCACAAAGTTTCTATTGGAAGTGGAAAGGGCTTTTTCTCCCCTGGCCAGAACTCCCATATGCCCCCCCAGGCACGGACCACAGGTGGGAGGTCCTATCACAGCCCCGGAATCAAGGAGGGTTTCAACGATGCCTCTCTTAATCGCTTCCTTATACACGGCTGGAGATCCCGGAATAACAATCAATCGGACTCCACGGCACACCGATTTTCCCTTCAGCAGATCGGCTGCAATTTGAAGATCTTCCAGACGACCGTTCGTACACGACCCTATAAAGACCTGATCCAGGGCCACCCGTTCCACCTGAGATATGGGGTTCACATTGTTCGGGTTGGAAGGACAGGCGATCTGGGGCTCCATATCATCCACGTTGATAGGAACAATTCGCTCGTATCCGGCATTAGGATCGCTGAAAAAATAGACGCCTTCCTTTTCTGTCCGGTTTTCGAGATATTTTTTGGTAATCTCGTCTGGCTCAAATATCCCACTTTTTGCCCCGGCTTCCACCGCCATGTTGGCCATGGTGAGCCTGTCCGACATGGACAAGTGAGGAATCAACGGCCCAGAAAATTCAAGGGTCTTATATACCTGGGTTCCGATCAAACCCAGAGTAAAGAGAATCAGATCCTTTCCCCCCACCCACGGTCCCAGGCGGCCGTCATACACCAGCTTTATGGTTTCGGGAACCTTCAGCCAGACGGTCCCCGTGGCCATAATGACGCCCAGGTCGGTACTGCCGACCCCTGCCGAAAAGGCGCCCAGTGCCCCGTATGTGCAGGTATGGCTGTCTGCTCCGATCACCACATCTCCGGGAACCACCAGCCCTTTTTCGGGAAGGATGACATGCTCGATGCCGCTATCGCCAAGATCAAAATAGTGCGTGACCCGGTGTTCCAAGGCAAATTCTTTCATAACCTTGGCCTGTTCGGCCGAAGGGATATCTTTATTGGGAACAAAATGATCTTGAACAAGGGCAACCTTATGGCGATCAAAAACCGTTTTTACCCCCAGCTCGTTAAAGACATTGATGGCAAGGGGCGCCGTAATATCATTGGCCAGGGCAAGATCCACCTTGACCTGCACCATTTCCCCGGGTCGAACCAGATCTACCCCCGCATGAGAAGCCAGGATCTTTTCCGTAATAGTCATTGCATGCATAAATAAATATCCTCTTTTCTTCAATCCCCTGTCACCGAGTTCCTTTGATCCGGAGAAAGCGTGGGATTATTTTTCATATATTCAAGTCGGTTCAGGCCATTCACAAAGGCCTTGGCGCTGGCCGTGATAATATCCGGATCCGCCCCTTTGCCTAAGGCCACAAGACCGTTTTCTTTCAAACGAACCGTCACTTCCCCTTGGGCGTCCATCCCACCGCTGATGGCGTTGACGGAAAAACGGACCAGTTTTGAATTACTTCCGGCTAACTTGGCAATGGTATTAAAGGCCGCGTCAATAGGCCCCACGCCAAATCCGGCGCCCTGGGCTTCTTTATCCCTGATTTTCAGTTTCACCGTGGCTGTGGGGACCGCGACGGTACCGCTTACCACATTCAGGTAAGTCAGTTTATAAATATCAGACACCCTCAATATTTCTTCGGCGACCAGTACCTCGATGTCCTCATCAAGGATCTCCTTTCTCTTGTCCGCCAGCTCTTTGAATTTCCCAAAAAGCATGTTCAATTCGTCTTTAGACAGATCATACCCCAGATCAGCCAGTTTTTCCTTGAAGGCGTGTCTCCCTGAATGCTTCCCGATCACCAGCTTATTGCTGGAAAGACCAACCGTTTCGGGATTCATAATTTCGTACGTCATCGGATTTTTCAAGACGCCGTCCTGGTGAATGCCGGCCTCATGGGCAAAGGCGTTGGCCCCGACGATGGCCTTATTCGGCTGAACAACAATGCCGGTAATCATCGACACGAGTCTGCTGGAAGGATAGATTTCCCGGGCATTGACGGACGATTGGAGATGCATCAGGTTCATCCTGGTATACAGGGCCATCACCACCTCTTCAAGGGAAGTATTGCCCGCCCGCTCCCCGATACCGTTGACGGTGACTTCCGCCTGCCTCGCCCCTGCCCGTATTCCCGCAAGGGTATTTGCGGTGGCCAGACCCAGATCGTTGTGGCAGTGAATGCTCAGGACCGCTTTATGGATGTTGGTCGTGTGGGCCTTCACATAAGAAACCAGTTCATAGAACTCTTCGGGAACAGAGTATCCCACTGTATCCGGCAGGTTGATGGTAGAAGCCCCTGCTTCGATTACAGCCTCAAAGACCTTGCACAGAAAACCCCGGTCGCTCCTGGTTCCGTCTTCTGTCGAAAATTCAATGTTATCCGTTAAGGTCCTGGCATATTTTACTGCCTCCACCGCTTCCCGGATGACCTCGTCGCGGGTCATCTTCAATTTGTATTTCAGGTGGATGTCCGATGTGGCGATAAAGGTGTGGATTCTCGGTTTTGCCGCTTTCCGGATTGCTCCCCAGGCCTTATCGATATCGCCCTTTGCAGTCCTGGCAAGGGCGGCAACCTCCACATTTCGAATTTTTTCGGCTATCATCTGGACGGATTCAAAATCACCTGGCGAGGATGCCGGAAACCCGGCTTCCATCACATCCACCCCCAGTTTTTCCAACTGTATGGCCAGACGCATCTTTTCCGCGCTGTTCATGCTGGCGCCGGGAGACTGCTCGCCATCCCTGAGGGTCGTATCAAAAATAATCACTCGATCTTCCATAAAAGTATCTCCTTATATAGACCTTGTTGCGTAGTTGAGTAGTCGATTGGTTGAGTAGTTATTGTTTCTCCGATGGACGTCTTCTGCCACAACGTTGACCATCTGTTGAGAGTTGGATGTAAAATGCGTTGATTTTGCACGTTTATTTTCCAACTCAACCACTCAACCCATTTTCTTTTCACAACCTCCGGCTCCGGTCGGCCATAAGGGTACACCGCAGATTCCCGTTAAACCCGGCATCTGCGGCGCTGCTCACCTCTCGAATCTCTGTTTTTCTCATTTTCATAACTGTTTTCATCCGATATCCTTCAACAATTTATATTGTACACTGTCTACCAGTGCCTGCCAGCTGGCCTCGATAATGTTTTCCGATACACCGATCGTGGACCAGATATCGCGACTGTCTCTCGATTCAATTTGAACCCGTACCCGTGCAGAGGTGCCGTCGCTTCCGTCAATCACGCGCACTTTAAAGTCCACCAGGCCCATTTCTTCGATGCGAGGATAAAACTTCATCAGTGCCTTTCTTAAGGCATTATCCAAAGCACTCACAGGACCGTCCCCTTCCGCCGCGGTAATCTCATAATCGTTTCCCACACGGATCTTGATGGTAGCCTGAGAAAGGCTTTCATTGGAGAGATCTTTTTCCGTGGTTACCCTGAAAGACTCAAGACGGAAAGGTTCGAGAAACTGCCCCGTCACTTTTTTCATCAAAAGCTCCAGGGAACCTTCAGCCGCGTCGAACTCATATCCCTGATCCTCCAATTTCTTGACTTCCTGAACAATTTTTTCGCTGTCATAGCCATTACCGCCAAGGCTGATACCCATTTCGCCGGCCTTGAAATCGATGTTGCTTCTTCCGGAAAGATCGGAAACCAGGACGCGACGTCGATTGCCGACACGATTGGGTGGAATATGTTCGTAGGCTTCCGGCAGTTTCATGACTGCGCTCACATGAACGCCGCCCTTATGGGCAAACGCGCTCTTCCCCACAAAAGGCCGTTGATTCAACGGAGGGACATTGGCTACCTCACTGACAAAACGCGACAGGTCGGTCAACTGTTTCATCCTGTCTTCCTCAATACACGAATACCCCATTTTGAGCTGAAGATTGCCGATAACGGACGTAAGGTCTGCATTTCCGCACCGTTCCCCATAGCCGTTAATGGTCCCCTGCACCATTCTGACGCCGCATTGAACCGCGACAAGGGAATTGGCAACGGCCAACCCGCAATCATTATGGACATGGATTCCCAAGGGGAGACTCACTTTCGATCGCACCTCCGTGATGATTTTACGGATGTCATCCGGCATGGTCCCGCCATTGGTATCGCACAACACCAGGACATCAGCGCCTCCCTCTTCGGCGGCCTTGAGGGTTTTCAGAGCGTATTGGGCATTTTTCTTGTATCCATCAAAGAAATGTTCCGCGTCATAGATCACTTTCCGATCCATCCGTTTCATATAGAAAACGGTGTCTTCAATCATTGCCAGATTTTCTTCCAGCGCGACTCGAAGGATGTGTGAGGCGTGCACATCCCAACTCTTCCCGAACACGGTCACCACTTCCACTTCGGTCATGAGGAGCGCTTTAAGGTTTTCATCCATTTCAGGCGTAACGTTAGCCCTTCGGGTACTGCCAAAAGCCGTGAGTTTTGAATTCTGAAAGGATAAACTTCGCGCCATCTCAAAAAATCGTGCGTCTTTCGGGTTTGAGCCGGGCCACCCGCCTTCTATATAATGAATACCGAAAGAATCGAGTTTTTTTGCAACCTTCAGCTTGTCCTCCGCGGACAGGTTCACCTGTTCTCCCTGGGTCCCGTCACGAAGGGTCGTATCGTATAAAGTCACGTGCTTATTCATCGGTATTCTCCATTATTGAGCCAAAAAAAAACCGTTATCAGGAGGGCCTGATAACGGTTTTTCTATTCTTACTTCGAAACATTAGGTCATTATCAGGTCCGGAATTTTTGGTCTGACCACCAAAAGGCTAAGCAACAAGGATACAAGGACCCCTGTTGCGCAGATAATGACGATGATGTTATTTACTATAAAGTTCATGGAAAGACTCAAATCATTCGTTAATAGTTTCACACTGAAGTGTTCCTTTTAAATCCAATCGCATTTTGTGTCAAGCACTTTTTTCAGGTACCCGCCAACAAAGAAGAACTGCGGCCATCCGCAAGGATCTGCGTCATATTAAATGGGCAACTATTTTCCAACTTCTCTAAACGTATTCAAATTCATTTTCCAATAGATGCCGGAAGGCTCAACAGAATTCGGATAATAATCCAGAACAAAGGCGTATTCTTTCCCGGAAAATGCCGCACACGAAATGGACAAGCTCAAATTGCTGCCAATATTTATGCAGTCAGACCCGAAAGTTTCATGAAATGATCCCAAATCCATCTTCCAATATATTCCTGAAAGATCTACCGGATTCGAAAAAAAGTCCAGAGTAAACCCGTAGCCACGCCCGGCATATTGGGCGCAGGAAACCGTAAGGTCCAGAGTGCTATCAATGTTGAGACAGAATCCCGAAAACTCATAGGCGCCCATATCTGGAGCAGAACCATAAGGGCGCTCATTACCTAAAAGATCCGTAGGCCATGAATAGGTTGCCGTTCCCGCATCAACGGCCGGACTCCCTGCTTTCATCATAAAATCGCCATAGGCGGAATTCACAAAAGTTTCTGTTGCAGAAGCCTCCAGGGAATGGGCGCCATAACCGAGTCCCTGCCATTGCTGAAAAGAAAACGACGTTCCTCCTGCTTCCCCGATCGCCCCTTGCGATGAAAGCAGGTTGTAGTCGCTGCTGATCGCCAGTTCACGTGTGGTGCTTGTTGACGAAAAACACGGAACCGTGCCCTCGGTATAAATGATGTTATTATAAAAGAAATTCCGGTTCGCGCCATAATTGAGTCCGATCCCATAGTAGCCACTGCTGGGCATAACAATCGTATTGTGATAGACATGGTTGTCATTTGAGGGAACAGCCCCATCCTGCTGGAAGAATGCAATTCCCCGGTTTTTATTGTTATAAAGGAGATTATTGATAAAAACCGAAGCGGTCACCCCGTCGCAGTTGATACCCGTTGCTCCATTATTATAGGAAATATTCCCCTCTATAACCGCATAGGAGATAGTTCCATCTCCCCCGGAATTGATGTCGCCATTCATATGAAGGCCGATTGCGGAATTGTCATGGAGAACGTTTCTTCTCACCACAACATAGTCGGAACTATCTGCCACATAGATACCTATAGCTCCACCATAGGCTTCATTCTCTTCAAAAAGGATATGATCACTCAAAGAACAGAACAGATTGGCATGCCCTGCCCCCGAAACGGTGTTGTTCCGGAGAATGACCCCTTCGGAATGGGTGACCCGTATCCCCCGGCTGTTTTCATCATTTGAAGCCCGAACGGTCAGATTCTCAATGATAATATAGTCGGCAAAATAGATCTCAAACCCATTTCTTCCGGAATAGCCTGTCAGATCCACAATGGCGCCCGAGCCGTTACCCAGAAACGTAATCGGTTTTCCCGCCTCACCGGACGTTGCAATGCTGATCTGCTTAGTCACATAATGGGTGCCAGGGTTAATCAATACGGTATCCCCCGCCTGGACCCGGCTGACCGCCTGAGAAATAGTTTTCCACGGATATCCTGCCGAACCATCGTTTGCGTCATCCCCATTCACATCCACATAATAGAGTTGAGGGCTGGCGTTGAAAGCCGAGGCTACTGCGCTGAAAACAGGAGGAACAGGTAAAATGCTAAACCCCTGGATATACAACCCAAGAACCGAAATCATCAGTAAGACACCAGCCACGAGCAATCTTCTCAGGTTCTTCTCATACGGCTTTTCTCGTATTCGCATTTCATAACCCCCAACCAATCAACCCAATGCCAGTTTTACAATGTTCATATTTATTAAAAGTAGCCATCATTCCTCATGGAATCAACAACAAAAGCCCTACCTACCTCTACAATCTTCCAAAACCATTGACAATCGTACCGATATTTTTTACTACCTCATAAACAAAAAAGGAATCCACTATGAAGCGCATGAAGGACATGAAAATATTACTCATATACCCCTATTGCCTTGAAGACAGACTCAGCGATGAAGACGTCAGAGTCCTTCCCATCGGGATCTTCTACATCGGCGCCATGTTAAAGGAAAACGACTATGATGTGGAGATACTGAACTGGTACGACATCAACAAAAACCCCGAAAAGATTACACAAACCCTTCAAAAGGAAAAACCGGACATCATCGGCTTTTCCGTACTTCATGCCAATCGATGGGGCGCCATTGAAATCGCCCAAACTGCCAAAAAAATTAGTCCTGGAGTAAAAATCGTATTTGGAGGTATCGGCCCCACCTTCCTTTGGAAACATCTTCTTACCCACTTCAAAGAGATCGACTATTGCGTGTTGGGAGAAGGAGAATATGCCTTTCTGGATCTGGTGAAGAACATCGAAAATAAGGAGGAGACATCCCTAATGAACCTGAAAGGAATCGCTTTCAGGCGGGGAAATACGATTCAAAGAACGGAACAGGACCTGCCCATCGAGCCCTTGGACAAACTACCAAACCCGGCAAAGTATTTCATGTATCAGCACGTAACGGCAACCAGGGGTTGTCCCGGGAAATGCACCTTTTGCGGGTCCCCACAATTCTGGGGGCAACGAGTCCGTTTTCACTCCTCAGACTATTTCGTTCATCAACTGGAACTTCTGTATGCCAAAGGTGTCCGTTTCTTCTATTTTTCTGATGACACCTTCATGATCAAAAAAGACCGCGTCCTGGAAATCTGCAGAAAAATCCTTGAAAAAAAACTTCCTATCTCCTGGGCAGCCATTTCCCGCGTGGATCTGGTCAATGAAGAGATCCTTTACTGGATGAGAAAGGCGGGATGCACACAGATCAGCTATGGGGTTGAAAGCGGGTCGGAAAAGATACGAAACCTGCTAAACAAAAACATAAGAAAAGAGCAGATCAAGAAGGCCTTTGACCTGACCACGAAATATGGGATCCTCGCCAGGGCCTATTTCATCTACGGTTCACCGGGAGAAAACTGGTCTACCATTCAGGATACCATCGACCTGATTAAAGAAATTAAGCCACTGGGCGCTATCTTCTATATCCTGGATCTTTTTCCAGGAACCGCTTTGTACAGGGATTATCAGAAACGCTCGGGCCTGTCAGACGAAATCTGGATGAAACGGATCGAGGATATCATGTATTTTGAAACAGATCCTCAGCTATCCAAAGAACAGATCCTGGCCTTTGGAGAGAAACTGCGGACGAAATTTCATCAAATGCTTCCGGGTTTTGTGGATTCCATTGAGTTGGTTAAAAAAGACGACCTTTCAGAATACCATGCCGATTTTCTTTCCAGGCTTGCCATGACCTTCAGCCACGGGGATTACGCTAGGGTTGAAGAAATCCGGGACAAACAAGCAATCGCCGAAAAACTGTACAGAAAATCCCTTGAATACAACCCCAATGAACGTGCCTACTTAGGGTTGGGAATTATCCTGCAACAAAAAAGAGCCTTTCAGAAATCAATCGGGATTCTTAAAGAAGGTGTAGAACGTTTCCCGCAAAACGACCAACTGCAAATCTGCGCAGGGATAAGCCACATGAACCTGGGCGAATTTTCAAACGCCCTGATCTGTTTTTCGAAGGTGGAACCGTCTGAAACGATTCAGAACTATAGGTTGGAATGCTGTCGTCAAATGAAATGACCTTTTTGGTTCCGGTCTCTTTGGGTCAGTATTAGCGATCAGGTTTAGCTTTTGTATTATTATTTTGACGAAACCATTTAAATCCTATAAATTCACAGCAATGAAACAACATTGAGATTGGAGCTTGGTCTATGCCGGCCGCGGGAATAAGACAAAACAACCTGAACAGATTTGTCATACTCGCGGGTGACATTTTACTGATCCTGCTTGCAACGCAAATTGCATCCTGGTTACGGTTCGGTACATCCTACAGCATTTTCATCACAAATACAGGTGCAAGTTTTTTCACAATGCTCCTGTATATGACCATGCTGTACATCTTCGATCTCTATCATCGCAATTATTCGACGCCTTCCGCTAAAAATGCCATCCGTACAGCTGTAGCCGTAGGTTCCGCCGGCATTGTTCTGGTTATCCTGTTTTACTCCCTTCCACACTGGGAATATGGTCGAGGCATATTCCTGATACAAATCATCCTGGTCTGGTGTTTTGTTTTCGGATGGAGAGCCCTTTTCTTTTCTGTCTTTCCGACAAAACCATTTAAAGAAGAGATCTTGATCCTTGGAGCAGGCAGCTCTGGAAAAACCATTATGGAGCTATTGGAAAACCCCAATTCACCATATCAGGCCGTGGGGTTTCTTGATGATGATCCCCAAAAAGAAGGAACTGGAATTGCATCCCTGCCGGTTATCGGAAGCATTGATAAATTGCAGCAAATTGCGGAAGCGAAAGGAATCAAAACCGCGATCCTTGCCATTACCCAGGAACGCTCCAAGCAACTGATAAGAAAAATATTAAATGCAAGGCTGAACGGCCTGGTAGTATTGGACATGCCCTCCGTATTTGAAGATCTTACAGGAGCAGTCCCGGTTGAACATATCAGAGATGACTGGCTTGTTTTTGCAGACGGTTTCAACCTGATATCCAAGCAATATGTTCAGAGGACAAAACGCCTTTTTGACGTGGTTATTTCCGCTCTTCTTTTCCTCGTTACCTCGCCGGTATTCGCCATCACGGCCCTCGCCATCAAACTGGGGTCGTCGGGGCCCGTCTTTTTTGGACAGACACGGGTGGGGAAAGGTGGAAAGAACTTCGTTTTATGGAAATTCCGGTCCATGAAAAAAGATGCCGAAAAGGACGGGGCAGCATGGGCAAAAAAAAAGGACCCGAGGATCACCGCCGTAGGGCGCATCATCCGGGTCCTCAGAATAGATGAGCTCCCTCAAATATTCAGTGTCTTCAGAGGAGACATGAGCCTCATAGGCCCAAGGCCGGAACGCCCTGAATTCGTTCAAGGCCTGGAGATTGAAATTCCCTATTACGGCCTCCGTCACTCCGTCAGGCCGGGAATCACAGGATGGGCACAGGTAAATTACAGTTACGGCGCCTCCGTCGAAGATTCCTTAAGAAAGCTGGAATTCGATATCTTTTACATCAAAAACATGTCCTTGATATTAGACGCAAAAATAGCTCTGAAAACGATTGGAGTTGTACTTTTTGGACAGGGCGCACGATAAATCCACATTTCTGCCGACATCCGTTTGGATGAAGATTCCAGATGACATCATTCTTCATCAAGAGCTTCCAAATCAGCAAGGTCGTTTTTCTTTTGTGTACGTTGAATAACTCGAACAGATCTTTGAAGTCTCGCTGAACTCCCATGAAGTTGTCTCCGAAAATAATCCACCGCTTCCACCCGCTCTTTGGGCGTTCTGCTCAGCCAGTAAGCCAAATCATCTTTGATGGAAGAAGAATCTTTCAAACTGCGTTTTGTGACAATTTTCTGGATCATTGATTATATTCGCTTTCATTTCCATTGGGATACTTCGACGGCTAACACCTATTCCTCTTCACCAAGCCCGGTCCTATATGGGACACCGTGTGAAAATTTTCTTTCTCCATTTCCGGATACTCTTCAAGCAATTCCCACTCCGATACACCACTCGAAAGAGCACAAGTATCTGCTCCACTGTCATGGACTAAACCGTTGCCCAATCCTCGACTTTTAATTTGCCAACCCGACCAAATTCTTTTACATTATGAGTGACAACAGTTAGCTTGTTTGCCATTGCAATCGACGCGATCTGAGCATCTCTTTCACTGATCACCAAACCTTTTCCTTCAAGTTGTACCCGTATAACTGCATATTCCCCAGCCGCTGCTTCATCAAAAGAATATAGGCACAGTAAAGACGATATCTTATCAATCTTCAATCGCCTTTCTTTCTTTTTCATAGGAGATTTTTCTATTCCGTACAATATTTCAGCCAGAGTAACGGTTGAAAGGGCTAAACTTGACGGAGAGTGTTTCTTAATGCGGTCGATAACTATCTTGTCACCACGCATCCAATAACTGATAATATTCGTATCGAGCAGATACATATCTCCCCTGGTTAATCCAGACTAAAGTTTTTTGATTGCAGCGCTTCAGGTGTTTTGAAATCCTGATCCGAAGTGAAAGCATCCCAGAAATCCTCCGGCCACCTGCTTCTTTCAAGCGGTTCAAGGATTACCTTATCACCCTTTTTGCTGATTTTTACTTCACTTCCCTTAAAACGAAACTCTTTGGGTAACCTAACCGCTTGCGACCGACCGTTTTGAAATATTTTTGCTATTAATTCCATAAACTACCCCCTTGCATGATATCGGTATAGATCAGTATATATCATCTATTATGAAAGTCAACCATGATTCTATCTCCTTGAGAAATTCAAATGCCTGAATTCTTAAAGATTATAACAACAAAAAACAGTGACGTCCGCGTAATCCGCGCCAAAAATATCTTTGCGGTCTTAGCGTCTTGCGGCTTACCCAGCCTGCCCCGTTAAACCTGCTGTTTCCCTTATTTAACCGGGGTTAAATCCTTCGCCTGTCTCTATTACTTCATCTTCTTGACATTTAGAATATGTGACTGTATATAGTTACATTATGACCAGACGCGAAAAACTGTTGGCGCGCGCCGTGAACAACCCTAATGACCTATCTTTCGATGAATTTCAGACGCTTTTACGGCAAGCTGGATGGACATTCGATCACCAGAAAGGCAGTCACCAGGTTTGGTATTCCCCAAAACGCAGCCGCCTACCTATACAAAAAGCCAAAAACGGAAAGGCGAAGGGTTATCAAGTGGAACAATTCCTGGCGCAATATGAGGAGACTGAAAATGAGAAGGCTTGATCCATTCGATGGATACACCTTAAATGTTTTTTTGGACGATGACGGCGAATACCTTGCGCATTTTGTTGAGATGCCCCACGTGTCCGCATTTGCAGATACTCCCGAAGAGGCGCTAAGGGAACTTCGGATTGCCTGGGAGGGCGTGAAGGAAAGTTACCAAAAGCACGGAGAACCCATTCCTGTTGCACCCGCAAGGAAGGAGTACAGCGGACAATTCAATGTGCGAATTGATCGGCGGTTGCACCGCGCCCTTGCCATGGAAGCCGCGAAAGCCGGAGTGTCTTTAAATGCTATTGTCTCCCAGAAGCTGGCCAACAACGCGTCAACTTAACAGCGCCGCTGAATGAGTCATGGCGCGTGGCATGTGACCCATTTCATTTTTTTTCGCAAAGCGATCACTCTTTTTTCCCGCGAGTGCGTGCCCCGTTAAACGCGTAGCCTGTTTATCTGGGGGCCGAGGGGAAAAATATCTGTGTCTGTCTGTGTGGGTCTGAGGCAAAAAAATCTCTGCCTTCAAGGTTCCTTGACCAGACGAAACCCAAGATTCGCAAAATATTTGGCTGGCTCAGCGCCTCCTCGATTTCCCGAACGGCATGCCTTTGCATAGCTATTCCATCCGCCACCGCGAAAGACCCTTAGCTTGCCGGAGGAAGGCCCTTTCGGGTCTGTAAGCACGCCACCTGAGTAAGGACCGAACCAATCCTGACACCATTCCCAGACATTGCCATACATGCCTGTGAGACCCCACTCATTGGGGGAAAATTCTTTCATTGAAACGGGCTTTTCCCGATACAATCCCTTCTCGCATCCATCTAAAGGATAATGGCCGCAATAGTTGGCATGTGCCGTAGACAGGCATTCCCCAAAAGAAAACGGTGTCTTTGTGCCGGCCCTGCACGCGTATTCCCACTCTGCTTCCGTGGGCAACCGGTAGACGTCCGTTTTCTCAAGGTCGTTCAGTTTTTCAATAAACACTTGTGTTTCATTCCACGATACCTGTTCCACAGGGCAATCGCCGCCACAATTTTTGAAAAACGAGGGATCGGCACCCATAAGAGCTTTCCATTGACCCTGAGAAACTTCCGTTTCCTGCATATAGAATCCCTTCGTTAGAACCACCCTGTGGGGTGCCGCTCCGTTCGTTTGATTTTGTCCATCAGAAAGCAAACCCATTTCAAAAGTGCCAGGGGAAATAAGAACAAATTTCATGCCTAATCGGTTGGTGAATTTTTTGGCGGGGGACGCTTCAACACGCACTACATCGTCGTTTTTCTTTTCTGTTCCAACAGGCAAATCCTTCACGCTCGGATCAGCAGAATCATCGACGTTTTTTCCCGTTCTCGCCGTTTTATCCGAAACAGTTTTCTTAGGGGATAATTCCTCTATTCTTTTCGGGATAACCTTGACTATGTAAGAAAGTCCACTTTCACCCTTTGCCTTATCTATAGAGGCAACCGCGAATTCATACTGCCTGCCGCTCACCAATCCCGATATGGTTTTTGAATAAGTCTGATTGCCTGTGACCGTCCCACCCATTAGTGTTCTGGCGCCGTTCTTCACCTCATACACGTTAAAGCCAGTGATCGTTTTCAAGGTAATCTCAGGGGGGGCATCCCATGACAATGAGACTGTTCCATCTCCAGGAATAGCCTGGACATTAAAGGGAGGAACTGTATTCCCAAAATATCCCCAGATATAATTGGTCAGGGTTTGCCAGTCACCGCAAAAGCCATAGATCCCACTGACCCCATCCACAGTTTCCCGCATGAGTTCCCATATCTTCTTCTCATTAGGGAACGGCCATAGATTTTCATCCGTTACCTTATCCCACCCAGGTTCTCCATAGAGCGTTCCTGACACCCCGATTTTCTTTAGAATCTCCGGACCGCATCTCTCTCCATCCTGACCGGCCGAGGCGAGAGGTGAATCCTGTTCGATCCGCACAGGGTATTTCAGGCCGTTTTGAAGAGGATCATAGTCCGTTGAGCCGGAGCCCCAACAGAAAAACATGCCTTTCAGTTTCGCCAAACCCTTGTTTCGATCAGCAAGGACACATTGACCTGCCTGATAGTGATTGTTGTTAGCAGTCTGGTTCGCTCTAAGCCCGACATTTCCTACGTCTCGAAGAATGCTGTCCGCTACAGTAAGGGTTCCTCCCTTTTTGCCATAAAATCCGTCCTGGGATTTGTTAAACGCCTTGATGCCCAACAGATTTGATGCAATGACATTGGTATTCGACTTCAGAACAAAGGCGCTCAAAGTAGGTTCTCCTGGGACCGTAACATCTAAGGCGATACTATCTTTGACAACATTTTGCCCTTTCCCTTCACTTCCGGAAATGTAATAGGGAAGCTGAATGTCCTTGATCGATATGCAGCCATCAACGACATTTCCGTTTGCACCATATTGATCCCCAACCCAGAATCCCCCCGATTCACCGCTCAAGGGTTTGGCATAGTGCTCAATTCTATCTGAATCAATGCTGATACAATTTTGATAAATGGTTTGGTCGCAGGCATAGGCTCTAAAGTTGAATATCTGTTGGGCATCATTGTAATCGTGCCGGACCAGGCACCTGCGAAAGATATTTTTTTCCCCGTTCCAGGAGATCAGCATATACCGCCCAGATCCCCAGGCAATGCATTCTTCCATCAGATTATAGGAACTCTTGGACCGATCATTGTAATCCGAATTCCCAAACCCCATGCAATGGTTGTTTCCTTTGAGTCCGTGAGCCAGAAAGCCACATCGGATAAATTTGGTGTGATGCATGTTGTACACGTGATGTGCTGCACCATTTTTCATGAAGCGGTTATCAAAAACAAAACCCCGAAATTCCATAAATCCATGGGGCTTGCCCGTGTCAATGTGAATATGGGGTAATTTGACGCCCCAGTCGGTTTCAGCCCGAACCCTGGTGTAACCATCCGCGCCATCAGGCGGCATGTGATCGGCATCCGAGATGGTCATACCTTCCATCTGGCGCCAGTCCCCGTTCACAATAATCAACTCATCGTTGGGGGACATGGTCGCCATGGCCTGCCAGAGTGTCCGATACCCGGTTGCCCTGGTCGTGCCGTCACACGACCCTTTGTTCCCTGGATTACACCAGATCACTGCTGCAAGAACAGCAGAAGGGATTGTCAAAAATACAAACACTCCAAAAAAGCATGCAAACATTAAGCGATGTTTCATGAGTTAATCCTGAACCCCTGTTTTCGTGTTTGTAAGTCATTATGGATTGTAACATATTTCTTCACAATATGTGCCCATTTCCTATCACAACAAAAACAGGTTACACTCAAAATCAAATGGAATGCAGCAGCCCAATAATATTTCTGGTAGACAGGGATTTAACCAAGCGACTCTAATGATTTCAGAGCAGATGTTTTAAACCTTATCGTTACCACTCCCAGGCCGCCTTCTGATGCCATCATAAATGGGAGGATATTCTTCCACAATGCAGCACCAGTTTCGCTCCGATAGAGCCCGCTTTTTGCCGGCAGCCGCCAGCCGGGCTGCTAATGCCGGATCGTGTATGACCCGTTTGCAGCAACGAACCAGTTCCCGGTCATTTCCTGGTTCATAAAAAAGCCCATTGTCCAAACCCACCATCTCTTTCAATCCTCCAACCGCACTGCAGATCACCGGTTTTCCCAAGGCCATGGCTTCCAAGGGCTTAAGAGGCGTGGTCATTTCAGTAATCCGGGTCCTTTTTCGAGGATATACCACCATATCCATGAGGGCATAGTATTCCGGAACGGCATCAGGGGGCACTTTTCCAACGAAGATAACTCCTGCGCCTCCTGGTTTGGCGATCTGATTCCGAATGGCATTTTCCATTTCACCGCCACCGACAATCAGAAGAGCCACATTTTTTTCACGCTCGTAAATTGCTGCAAATGCCCGAATGAGATCATCGATTCCCTCGAAATCATAAAATGTACCCAGATACCCAATCACGGCCTTGCCGTTCAACCCCAGATTGCTTATAAGTTCCGGATTCTTGGGTTTTGATTCAAACTTGAGAGCATCCACGCCATTCGGTACTACGAAAACTTTTGATTCCGGAATTCCTCTGGCTATCAGATCATTTTTCATGGATCTCGAAATGGAAACAACTCTGTCCACACTGCGACAAATGAAAGTCTCCATCCACCTGATTGTTCGGTATTGAACCGAGGTGGACGAAAATTTGTTGCTGGCCACTGCCGCATCTTCCCAGAAAGCACGAATTTCATAAACAATGGGGATTTGAAATTTCCTTGCCGCCAGCAGACCGGGAAACGCGCACAGGATTGGGGAATGGGCATGAATGATATCCGGAGAAATTTTCCTGATGGCCCTACAAATGCTCCTATAGAACAGTATTTCTTCTTGAAACAACCTTGCCAATGGAATTTTTCGCATAAAGCATTTTTTCGGCCAGTTGGTTCTTAAGTGCGGTATGCCGTCAAACTCTTCCGTGTCTTTTTCGGTAGGGCCCTGCCGTACGGAGGTAATCACCCACGGATACATACCGATCTGTCTTTGATGGGTCACAATACTGCGGGACCGGATCGTATAACCTCCAATCAGAGGTATGCTGTCATTCATTACATGCAGGGTTTTCATTCTCTTTTCTTGCTTAGGAAGTTTCATCAACTATGGTAGAACTTTTCTTGAGTCATCATTATTGCGCAGGCAATCTGCCTGAAAGTTTAGGCGATTTTCAATAAAGAAAGCGTCGCAAATGGCGTTTCAGAGAACGTCCGATCCTTTCTCCCAATATCTTTTTCAGGTTGCGGTACAGGACTTTTTTCGCAAAAAAGTTAAAAAAAGTATCAGAGGCATTCATTAGAGTGAAGTAAAAATCATAAACAATCGGAAGATCCCCCTGCGGATTCAGGTTGATGTGGGAGCCCGAAACGACAAAATTTCCCTCTTTTAGTGCGCTGAAAAGCGTGTCTTTTTGAACACTGGGAAGGGGAACATGGATGAATGTTTTCATGTTCTGCCTGTTCCAGTGGAGATCCAACCCTGTATACCCAAAGATTTCCCCGTTGCGTGAGCGAACCGATCTCAAAAGAGACAGGCTTTTCGCATTGGGGGCGAACGACCCGTCTATTTTGGTATTCCAGACCTCGATTCCATTCACAAAATGTAGCAGATCGTGTGGAACAACGTAACCGTTCCTTTTTGGGTGGGCAATAACGTTTAGCCCGCCGTTTTTATGCACTTGTTCTGCTATTTCGCTCAGTTTTTTTTTCGGA
>DUZB01000023.1 GCA_013349725.1 Deltaproteobacteria bacterium
GGGTTGCGAATTGGCATTTCATTAGCGAAGGGCCTTTGTCACGCCCTTCAAATTCCTATTGCAGGCGTATCCAGTCTTGAAGCACTGGCCTCGCAGATCCCCTTTGCCATGTCTCCAGTTATTCCTCTTCTCCGTTCCAGAAAAGGGGAAGTGTTTACGGCAAGATTTATCCTGACAAATGATCAACAGCTAAGAAGGCAACAAGAGGATATCTCTATCAAACTGACTGAATTAATCTCAACAATTAGGGAACCGGCTTTTATCATAGGGGACAATTTTGAAGAACAGGCATCTGTATTCCAAAGCGAAACGGGCGCCCCGGCCATTTTGGCGCCGCCCCATTGCTGGAGTCTGAAAGCATCTTCAGTGGGTGCTCTGGGTCTCATGAAATTCATCCGGAATGACTTGGATGATCCTTACGGAATCAAACCCGTTTACCTCAGGCCACCTGACATCAGGTCAAATGCCTTTGCAACGCCATTGACAATGCAGAGCAATTCAGATAGGATTCGGCCGTAATTTCAGTGTTCGTCAAATATAGCTTTTAAGATAATAGTTTTGGGGACGCAGATTCCCGCGGATAGGCGCAGAGAATTAACAAGGATAAGAAATCACGTATAATCTGCGTTTATCAGCGTCCAAATTCTTTTTCTCGATCAGTATAGTTGTGGCGTTACATTGAACTGCGCACTTCTTCAGCCTGTTTCATCGCATGTTCAGGAGAATTTTAATTGGACAACTCCCGGATAAACAACCGACTTCCCATAGCGAAAGAGGGGTTTCCTTTTATTGGGATCAGTTGCGGTTTGACGCTGATTTTTCTATTTCTGGGGCATTCTTTTTTTTTCGTTTTAGGGTTACTCATCACTTTTTTTATTGTCTACTTTTTCAGAGATCCGGAGCGAGAACAACCAAACATCCCCAATGCCGTACTCACCCCTGCCGACGGTAGAATTCTGGAAGTAAAGCAAATCGATCACTCCAGCAACCCCCTGGGTGAGCCCGGTTTAAAAATCAGCATCTTCATGTCGGTATTCAATGTACATGTAAACCGAATTCCTGTTGGAGGCATGATTGAAAAAATTGATTACCACGCAGGAAAATTTTTTTCAGCGAATCTTGATAAGGCTTCCGAACAAAATGAAAATAACCGGGTAACATTGCGAACACCCGCTTCTCAAAAAATTGTCGTTATCCAGATCGCGGGTCTCATTGCGAGACGGATTGTCTGTTGGGTTGCGGCGGGAGACCGCGTGGACAGAGGACAACGGTTTGGACTGATCCGGTTTGGTTCCAGACTTGAACTGTTTCTTCCAGAACACACAAAAATTACCGTAGAAAAAGGGCAGAAAGTGATAGCCGGAGAGACCATCATAGGATATCTTCAGTGAGCAGCAAACGCTGATTATGAGAGTCACGGGAGGACAGGCAAGAGGCCGCCGCATAGAAACAGTAAAGGGTTTCAAAATCCGGCCAACCTCTGATCGTGTGAGAGAAGCTGTTTTCAATCTTCTGGGGCAGGATCTTTCCGGTCTGGGGGTCCTCGATCTTTTCAGCGGAACAGGAAGCCTGGCTATCGAGTCATTGAGCAGGGGGGCCTCCCATGCCGTTCTCGTTGATAAATCACAACAGTCCGTAGACCTGATACGAAAGAACCTTCGGCAATCCGGCTTTGAAGGTAAGGGGATTGTGCTGAAAAAAGACCTGACGTCGGGTCTACCCCAATCACCCAGCATTTCAGGAGGACAGTTCGGCATTGTATTTCTGGATCCACCGTACCGGGATAATCCGATTCCTGTGTTGCTGGAACAGATCACCGTGAAACGTTGCCTCATTCCCGGCGCCAGGGCTGTTGCAGAAACAACCAGGAATCGAGAACTGCCTCCTGCTGCCGGAGATTTCAGGATAATCAAGACAAAAATCTATGGGGACACCAGGATAAGTATTTACATTTACGAGGAGACCGATGATAAGAAGAACAGCTGTTTACCCAGGATTTTTTGATCCCATTACCAATGGACACCTGAGCATAGTAACCCGTGGTCTGGAAATATTCGATGATCTGATCATTGCTATTTTGAACAATCCAAAAAAAATTCCTCTTTTTACGTTGGAGGAAAGAATTCAGATGATTGAACAGGCTGTCTCCGATCAGTCTAATGTGAGAATTGAGACATTTGATGGTTTACTGGTGGATTATGTGGTTGCGAAAGAGTCCAATGTCATTTTAAGGGGCCTTCGAGCTCTTTCTGATTTTGAATATGAATTTCAGATGGCCCTCATGAACAGAAAGCTGAATCGGGACGTACAGTCCCTCTTTTTGATGACTGACTATAAATGGTTTTATACGAGCTCCACCATTATTAAGGAAGCTGCAAGTTTTGGAGGAGATGTCAGCGGGCTTGTGCCCGATGTGGTGAACGAAGAGCTAAAAAGAAAGTTTAAAGAAATAAAAAATGCTTGACACACCAATCGCCATAAGCGATATTTCTCCAATAAGCTGGATATATTGGACAAGATCCTGAAAATGGTGAACCGTTGCGGCATGCGGTTTTCGATTCTTTTGAAAAGCAGAGTTTAAAGACACATTATTCGAATACATTTAGCCATTAGGAGGATAGAAATTGGCGCTCACGAAAGAAGCAATCATAGATACGGTATATCATCAGGTTGGCCTCAGCAAAAGCAGTTCTCGCATTGTTACGGAAGGATTGCTTGAAATCATCAAGAATACTCTTGCAAATGGGGAAGACCTGCTGATCAGCGGCTTTGGGAAATTTTTAGTGAAGGAAAAATCCGCAAGAAGGGGGAGGAATCCTCAGACAACGGAAGATCTTCAGCTCAGGGCAAGACGGGTTGTCGTTTTTAAAACATCGGGAGTTTTCAGAGATAAAATCAATAAGGCCAATTAGTGCCTGTTAGTTCAACAGCTCCAATATTTCATAAAGGGCCTCCTTTATCTCACCTGAATTGAAGCTGCCATGCTCAGAAATACCTGCTGATGCCTGTCGTTGGAGGCACTGCCTGGCGCCTTCAATGGTCATCTTTTCGTCATAAAGGAGCTTCTTAATGGAGAGGAGGGCCTCCAGATCTTTTTTCTGATAGGTCCTCTGGTTGGAATCAGCCCTGCAAGGCTTGAGCTGTTGAAATTCGCTTTCCCAATATCGAAGGACGTAAGGCTCAACGCCCACAATCCGGCTCGCCTCTCCGATACGAAAATATCGTTTGCCATCGGGAATCAGGCCCATAAAATCACCCCTCCCTCAACCTGCCTCCTGTCTCCAATCTTACCGCTTCAATAACAGAGTCATGCAGGCGATTAATCTCATCTCCGTCAAGGGTTCGGGTTTCCGATCGGTAGCAGATCCTTAACGCTACCGCCTTTTCCGAAGCGGCTATTTTATTTCCCTCATAGAGATCAAAAATGTCCACAGATTCCGTCAAAGCCCCACCCTGTCGCAGTATGGTATCTACAATTCGGGAGCTTTCGATGCGGCGATCCAGAAGAATGGAAATATCCCTGAATACAGCGGGATATTTAGCAAAAGGCCGGAATTTTCTTTCTACAGGTTGAACAGATAAAAGCGTTTCAATATCTAACTCAAAAATAAAAATGTTTTCTTCCCTCAAATCATAGGCATCAATCACCCGTGAAGATACCTTGCCCAACCGGCCGACCATTTTGTCGGCAAAGATAATTTCACAGGAATATTCCGGATCAAACGCACAGAGCGTTTCATCACCCCCAAAACGCAGGTTTGAAAGCCCGATTTCCTTCAAAAGAACTTCTGCAGCCCCCTTGATATCGTAAAAATCCACCTGCCTTTCCTGACCATTCCATTTTTTTCCACCATAAGAACCTGTCATGGCTGCGGTGAGACAAAGCTTTTCGATCGGTTGTTTGTCTTTTTCTTTCTGAAAAAACAGTTTCCCCCACTCGAAAAGCTTCAAGTTGCGTTCACCATGATTGAAATTGGTTCTGATGGCGCCAAGAAGACCAGGAATAAGCGATGTCCTGAGGACCGACTGATCCACGGTCAGCGGATTCATGATCACCGTAAAGGCCCTCAAATCGCTGCTCTTGTCCGCACCAATACGATCTATGGAATCCGGGGAAATAAAACTGTAGGTAATGATTTCAGAAAACCCAAGGCCCGTCATGATCGGCCTGATGGTGTCCCTGAGTTGAAGTTCAGGCGCGTCAATTTCATCAGATGGCCGGATGCGGGGATACGTTACTGGAATATTATCAAATCCGTAGAGCCTCGCTACTTCCTCTATGAGGTCCACTTCTCTCTGGATATCCACTCTGAATGACGGGGGCTTGACCGTCAGGTCATTTTCACCGAAATCCTCCACTTCCATCTCAAGAGACTTCAGGAGGCCCTTCATTTTTTCTCCGGTCAAGGAAATTCCCAGGGCAGAGTTCGCTTTTTCCGTGCGGAATGGAATGGTCGGCGGCGGTTTTTCCCCGGGAAAATTATCAATAATCCGGCTGGAAATCCTTCCCCCCGCCAGATCCAAAATCAGCGACATGGCCCTCTTCAGGGCCCGCTTTGTTCCACCGATATCCGCGCCCCTTTCAAATCGATAAGAGGCCTCTGTCGACAATCCCAGAAATTTGGAACCTCTTCTGATGGTAACCGGATCAAAAAAGGCGCTTTCTATGAGGAGATCCCGTGTTTTCTCAGCCACCTCCGAGTTCAGCCCCCCCATGATTCCGGCAAGGGCAACCGGCCTTTCTCCGTCACAGATCATCAGGATTTCTCGGCTCAATTTCCGATTCTGGCCATCCAGGGTACTGAATTCTTCGCCTGCTTCCGCCCTCCTCACAACAATTCTGTTCTCCCGAAGCCTGTTATAATCAAAGGCATGGAGGGGTTGGCCCATCTCAAGCATCACATAATTGGTTACGTCTACCAGGTTGTTGATGCTCCTGACCCCCGACTGATGAAGTCTATATCGTATCCAGAAGGGGGAGATCCCCTGCTTCACACCCTGAATCACACCGGCAGCATATCGTGGGCAGCCTTGAGGGTCCAGAATGGTTACGTTTGTCAGGTCGCCGATGGGGGGGGCATCTTCTTTGAAAGTAATTTCGGGCAGCCTTAACGTCTGCCCCGTTACCGCGGCAATCTCCCGCGCGATTCCGATGATGCAGGTGCAATCCGGTCGGTTCGGTGTGATACTCACGTCAAAAATCGTGTCCGGAATGGGAAGGACACGAAACAAAGAAGTTCCTGACGACAGGGCGCCGGAAAGGATCATGATTCCGCTGTGATCATCAGTCAGACCCAATTCATCTTCTGCAAGAAGCATCCCTTCAGACAACTCTCCACGAATACGGCCCTTCTTAAGAACTCCTCCACCGGGAAGCGTTACCCCCGGAAGCGCCAGAGGTGAAAACGCACCGACTTCCACATTGGGAGCGCCGCAAACCACCTGTATGGTTTCCTTTCCTGTCTCCACCATGCATAGAGAAAGCCGGTCTGCATTGGGGTGGGGTCGCACCTCCAGAATCCTTGAAACAATAACCTGCTCAAATCCCTCGCCAATGGTCTCCATCCCTTCAACTTCCAGGCCTGCCATGGTAAGAATATGACCAAGTTCTTCCGGTTTCGCGTCAATCGTTACATATTCTTTCAGCCACTGTAAACTTGCTTTCATGATCTGTTGTCGAACCCATTTTGATGTACAGACATGGTTAATCAGAACTGCTCCAGAAACCTCGTTTCGTTTTTGAAAAAGAGCTGGATATCGTCTATCCCGTATCTGAGCATGGCAATCCTTTCTATGCCCATACCAAAGGCAAAACCCGAGTAGACTTCAGGATCATAATCCACAAAACGATAGACCGCAGGATCGACCATTCCTGACCCCAGGATCTCCAGCCATCCCGTATTTGAACAGGTTCTGCAGCCTTTGCCTCCGCACATCACGCAACGGATATCCACTTCCGCACTGGGTTCGGTAAAAGGAAAAAAACTCGGTCTGAATCTGAGACTTGTTTCACTGCCGAACATCTGGTGAATAAATCCGGTCAAAGTCCCTTTCAAATCGCCAAAACTGACATTCTTATCCACAAGAAGACCTTCAACCTGATGAAACATGGGGGTATGAGAAACATCTGAATCCCGCCGGTACACTTTCCCTGGGGCAATGATACTCACAGGGGGCTTTCGCGTCTCCATGGTCCTGATCTGAATAGGAGAAGTATGTGTCCTGAGAACAATATTGTCGGATATGTAGAAAGTATCCTGCATATCTCTCGCGGGGTGATCTTTCGGAAGGTTGAGCGCCTCAAAATTGTAATAATCCAGTTCCACGTTGGGGCCTTTTACAATCCTGAATCCCATCGTGGAAAAAATCCTGCACACCTCTTTGATAACAAGGGTAATAGGGTGTAGATGCCCCCTTGCAGGCTTTCTCCCGGGCAACGTCACATCCAAAACGCGCTCTCCGGTCATCTTACCGCTCTGAAGGGCTTTTTCAGCAGCCTCATACCGTTCCGTCAGATTGTTCTTTATCAGGTTTGCAAGTTTTCCTGCTTCGGGGCGTTCCTCCGCTGTTAAACGGCCCAACTGTTTCATCAAAGAGGTTAACTGACCTTTCTTACCTAAATATTCCACCCTGAATTCCTCAAGTTTTTGAGGATTCTTAATGGAATCTATCTCACTTATGGCAAGTTTCTCTAATTCCAGGAGTTTGTCTTTCATCAGATTCTCTTTTCTGGAAAGTACAGATTGCCTGACTCTCTTGACAGATCTGAATGACCGGCTCTCTGTTCAGGATTTTCACGCCACCATCCCCGCCAGGCGTGTAAATCCGGCAGGATCGTGGATCGCCATGTCGGCAAGGACCTTACGATCCAATTCAATACCGGCTTTCTGGAGTCCTCCGATCAGCCGACTGTAAGACAACCCGTTCTCCCTTGCCGCGGCATTGATCCTGACAATCCACAGAGACCTGAATTCCCTCTTGCGAACTTTTCTGTCTCGATAGGCATATACGCCGGCCCTTGTCACAGCAGTTTGGGCGGCCGTAAACTGTGTACTCAGCGATCCACGGTATCCTTTTGCCGCCTTTAACACCTTATTCCTTCTTCTTCTGGCCTTAAAGCCTCTTTTTACCCTTGGCATTTTTGTCCCTCGTAATTCATATAATAGCCTGGGTCACGCGAAAAAAACCCCGTTCTTCGCAGATGACCCGAAAACTTTTCCGGGGCAGCAACTGCCCCACCTGTTTACCTCCCGGTCCGCGCCCCGACGGCGCATCAGGCGTATGGGATCAGCCTCTTCACCTGCCGGAAATTTGCGGAATCGACAAGGCTCGACTTTCTGAGATTTCGCTTTCGCTTCGTGCTCTTCTTGGTCAGAATATGGCTCGAATAGGCCTTGTTTCTGGCAATTTTTCCTGACCCCGTGATTTTGAATCGTTTTGCCGCAGCCCGATTCGTTTTTATTTTCGGCATAACACCCCTCCATGCACATCAATGGTAATCAATAAAAATCAAAAAAAGGTCCACTTCCGTGGATCCGTTTCAAGAAACACAGTTTAGATCCCGAAAAATCCTAACAACAATGAAACGATGGACCGTTACGGTCTATTTCGGGATAACAACCATAGTCATTCTATTCCGGGCCTCCCTTGTAGGCGGCTGCTCTACTGTTGCTTCTTCGCCAAGCTCCGCGGCCAGCCTGTTCAAAAGCTGTTCCCCGGCGCTTATGAAGGCCATTTCGCGTCCTCGGAAAAAGACCGTAACTTTAACCCTGTGCTTTTTTTCCAGAAACTTTTTCAGGTTCTTCATTTTGAAACCCAAATCATGTTCCTCTGTATAGGGTCGGAGCTTGATCTCCTTCATCTGGCCGCCACGGCTTTTTTTTCGGGTCTCCTGCACCTTCTTGCTCGTCTCATACCTGAACTTGCCATAGTCCATGACCCGGCAAACCGGTGGATCAGAATTGGGCGCCACCTCAACGAGGTCCAATCCATCTTTTTCAGCCAGATCCAGTGCCTCTCGAACGGAGATAATGCCTAATTGATCCCCTGCAGCCGAAATCAACCGTACAACCCTTGCGCGAATCTGTTCATTCACCCTCACTTCATCTGCTTTCTTTCCTATGGTTATTACCTCCTTTGTTCACATTCTTCATTAATAAGGTCTATAAATCCTTTCTCATCCATGAGAGGAAGATTCTGACCCGTCCTCTTCCTGGGGGTCACCATACCGCCTTCGCTTTCCTTATCGCCAATAATCAGCATGTACGGCGTTTTTTTAAGCTGGGCCTCCCTCACTTTGAGCCCTAATTTTTCATTTCTGAAATCGGCCTCTACCCGGATGTGGGCATCCATCAGGCTCTTCAGTACCTTTTCTCCATGGGGGATGTTCCTGTCGGTAACCGTCAGCACGGTGGCCTGGACGGGTGACAGCCATGTGGGAAATGCCCCGGCATAATGCTCGATCAAAACTCCGATGAACCTCTCGATAGCCCCTAAAATGACTCGGTGGATCATTACAGGCCGATGCTTTTCTCCATCCGTTCCGACATAGGTCAGATCAAATTTCTCGGGAAGGGTGAAATCGCACTGGATCGTGGCACATTGCCATTCTCTCTCCAGGGCATCTTTCAACTTCACATCAATTTTTGGCCCGTAAAATGCCCCGTCTCCTTCATTAATCTCGTATTCCAGTTGATTGTCCTGCATCGCCTTTATGAGGGCGTTGGTTGCCAGTTCCCAGTCCTCGTCCGTGCCAATCGATTTGGCGGGGCGTGTACTTATTTCGAGGCTGTACTCGAACCCGAAAACAGCCATTACTTCTTTCACGAAATTCAGGACTCCCTTGATCTCGCCATCCAACTGTTCCGGAGTGCAGAGGATATGGGCGTCATCCTGCGTAAACTCCCTTACCCGGAAAAGGCCGTGCAAAACACCCGACCGTTCATGACGATGGACGGTCCCCAACTCGAAATATCTTTTCGGAAGTTCCCTGTAACTTCTGAGGCTGGAACCGTAGATGAGCATATGAGACAGACAGTTCATGGGTTTAATCCCATAGGACATCTCATCAATTTCCGTGAAATACATGTTTTCTCTATAGTTATCGAAATGTCCGGACCTTTTCCATAATTCGGTCTTGAGAATTTGAGGTCCCTTTACAAGGTCATAGCCTCTCCGGAGATGTTCCTTTGTCTCAAAATCCTCAAGGATGTACCTGAGCATGGCGCCCCTCGGATGCCATACGATCATTCCGGCGCCAATTTCTTCATGGGTACTGAAAAGGCCCAGTTGCCCGCCCAGTTTCACATGATTCCGTTTTTTGGCCTCCTCGAGTCGGGTAAGATATTTCTTCAGGCTCTTTTTATCAGGAAAGGCCGTACCGTAGATACGGCTCAACATGGGCCGCTTTTCGTCCCCCCGCCAGTAGGCGCCGGCCACTTTGGTCAGATGAAAAGCCTTGATCATTCCCGTGGAAGGGATGTGAGGCCCTCTGCACAGGTCCGTGAAATTTCCCTGTGTGTAAAGCGAAACCTGTACATCCCCCAGGTCATTGATCAGCTCAACCTTGTACTCCTCTTTCAGATCGGTGAAAAAATCAATAGCGCTCCGGCCCGGCATCTCTTTTCGGAAGAAAGGAAGATCTTTACGAATAATCTCTTCCATCTTCTCTTCAATGGCTTTCAGATCTTCCTCTTTAAAGGGCCTTTCATAATCAAAATCGTAATAAAAGCCTTCGGCTATGGCCGGTCCTATGGTGACCTTGACCCCCGGAAAAAGCTCCTGCACAGCCATTGCCATCACATGGGATGTGCTGTGGCGGAGGATGTGGATGCCCTCATCACTGGTCACATATACAGGCTCCAGTTCCGCATTTGATGTTATCGTGCGGGCCAGATCACAAGGTAGCCCGTCTATTTTCACAGCCACAATCCTGTCAAGACCTCCAACCTGAAGCTGCTTGAGTGCTTCGGAAGCAGGCAGAGATTCCATACGGATCGATTCAGACGGCTTATTTTTTAAATGAACAGCTATGCTTTCCATAATTATTCTTCACTAAACCCTCGAACAAAGAAAACAAGGCATCCGAAGTGGCCAACAACTTGCCGAGATGCCTCGTGGGAAATGAACTAATTTTGTCGGTGCAATTCAGCAAAAACTATGTACGACGACTATTTGCATCAATTTCCGCCTCAAGCTCTTCAGTGGTACCCAGAGTTAATTTAGTTGAGACAAAATTTTTACAAAGGTACACAATAACAGAATGAATTGCAACAAAAAAAATGATTTTACCAAGTTCCCGAAAGAGGTTTTCCAAAATTTCTTCCAGAAACGGCTGAACAGACAAAAAGAAGAAAACTGATTGATAAAATTCGCCTGAAAGATTACCATTTCATGGAATGAAAACCCGCAGTGCCCGTAATAAAATATTGGATGGGCACTCGTTCATACCACTCACAGGAACCCCATATTAATGACTATTCTTCACTTATCAAGCATTGCCCGCTGTTTGTTTATCTTTATCACGCGGTTGAGCTTCAGAAATCCTCATTCCAAACCCATTTTTTCTTTTTGCGCCTTCGTCTGTTTTTTCGCCATTTCACTGACTCCGGTATGGTCTGCCCAATGGGTGGATGAATTTGGTCGAAAGGTCACTGTGCCCGATGACCCCAGGCGAATCGTCTCTCTTGCTCCCAGCATCACGGAAATCATTTTTGCCCTGAATCAAGAAAGCCGGCTGAAAGGAGTCACACAGTTCAGCGATTTCCCCCCCGAGGCAGTCAAACTCCCCAGCGTAGGTTCCTATGTGCACCTTGACCTTGAAAAAATCGTGGCATTGAAACCGGATCTTTGCATCGCCACCAAGGACGGGAACCCGATCAAAATAATAGAAAGACTGGAGAATTTGAATATACCGATCTATGTGGTAAACCCCAAAAACCTGGAATCCATCATGAAAACCATGGTCGGCATCGGCAGGCTCCTCAATGCCGAAGACCGCGCGAAAACCATCGTAGAGGAGATGCAATTCAGGGTGAATCATGTAAAATCAACGGTCTCAAAGGCCTCAGGTAAACCACGTGTCTTTTTCCAGATCGGAATTTCCCCGCTGGTATCGGCAGGAACTCCAACCCACATCCATGAACTGATCTCTCTGGCAGGCGGAAGAAATGTATCGGAGGGCCCAGTGCCCTACCCACGTTACAGCCACGAACAGATCCTGATACTGGCTCCCGACGTTTTCATCATCTCCTCCATGGCCAGAGGCAAACAGTTCGCCCAGGTAAAAAATGAATGGACCAGATGGACCGACATCCCCGCCGTAAGGAATAATCGTATCTATGTGGTTGATTCTAATCTTTTTGACAGACCCACGCCACGTCTCGTAGACGCCCTTGAACTTTTAGCCACCCTGATCCATCCTGATCTTTTCCGAACAAAGGAGTAGGCATGGAAAGATCCGCGCTCTTAAAGAGAATCCTGTGGACGTCAATTCTCCTGTCCGTCCTTCTTATGACGTCCATGCTCATGGGGATTTTGCTCGGATCGACGGGGATTGGAATAAAAAGGGCCATACTTTCCCTTACCGCTTCGCGAGAAAATGACTCCATGCTGCACACCATCATATGGCAGATCCGTTTTCCCCGTGTCCTCTTAGCGGCACTTGTGGGTGCGGCCCTTTCCCTGGGAGGGTTGGTCTTCCAGGCCCTTCTAAGAAATCCACTGGCCGAACCCTACATTCTTGGAATTTCAAGCGGATCAGGAATTGGCGCCATTCTGGGAATTCTTGCGGGACTTTCCCGATTTCCCGGCGTAAGCCTTACAGCCTTTGCTGGAAGCATTGTCACGCTGCTCCTGCTTTTTCTCATGTCTTCCGGAAAATCCATTCTCAAAAGCAATTCCCTTCTCCTGTCGGGAGTGATGGTGAACTCCTTTTGCGCCGCTCTCATCATGTTCCTGATTTCGATCACCCAAGACTCTCGACTGCACAACATTATCTTCTGGCTCATGGGTGATCTGTCCATGATCAATCTTGGCCAGGTTGGAATGCTTGCCGCTATACTTGCTCCCTGCTTTTTGCTTCTTTTCTGTTTCTCCAATCAGATGAACCTTCTCCTCATTGGAAAGGAAATGGCCCAATCCATGGGGGTAAATATCAGAATCGTAGTCCCTATACTCCTGCTGATAACCTCTCTGATGGTCAGCGCCACCGTTTCCTATTGCGGTCCGATCGGCTTCGTGGGCTTGGTTATGCCCCACCTTCTCAGACTTATTTTCGGGCCGGACCACCGCGTCCTGGCGCCTGCATGCATATTGGGAGGAGGAACCTACATGGTTTTCTGCGACCTTCTGGCGAGAACGCTTCCGGACCAGGGTGAAATGCCTGCGGGCGTCATTACAGCCATGATAGGAGCGCCCCTTTTCATCATTCTGTTGAAGAGGTCCGGACGATGAACAGCGCCGTGGTTGCCGGAAATGTAGATTTTTTTTATGGAGACCGAGTCATCCTGAAAGATCTTTCCTTTTCTGTGGGCAAGAAAGACTTCTTCATCATCATCGGCCCGAATGGTTCGGGAAAGACAACGCTTCTGAAAATCATTGCAAACCTCCTGAAAGTCAAAAAGGGCTCCTTACAGATTATGGGAAACCCCATAGGAAGTTATTCCAGGCGATCCCTGGCAAGAACCCTTGCGCTTGTGCCCCAGATAGCCCCTGTGGACTTTCCCTTCACAGTAATGGAACTTGTCCTGATGGGTCGTTCTCCTCACCTGGGCATTCTGGCGTTGGAACGTGACACGGATCTTGAACTGGCCAGGAAAGCAATGGCGTTTACCGGCGTTCTGAGTCTGGCGGACCGAAAGATGGACCAGTTGAGCGGCGGAGAACGACAGAGGGTATTTATTGCCAGAGCAATCTGTCAGGAACCTGATATCATGCTCCTTGATGAACCAACCGCATCCCTTGATCTCACCCATCAGATAAGGATCATGGATCTGATGGAAAAATTGCGAAAGGAAAAAGGGCTTACCATCGTCATGGTTTCCCACGATATCAACCTTGCAGCCATGTACGCCACTTGCTTGCTCCTTCTCAAAGCAGGGAAAGTAGCAGGAATCGGCGCTCCGGAAGAGGTCCTCACATTCAAAAAGCTCGAGCAGATCTATGAGTGCCCTCTCCTTGTGGATGAAAGTCCCTTAGGCGGCTTCAAGAGAATCACGCTGGTCCCCAACAAATTCTTAAAAATGAATATTGCAGAAAAATAAATATTTTGATAAACTGTCTATGAATTGGTCTGCAAAGAAATATCAGTGGAAAGGAGGTGAAACGGTTTACCCATTTACTGAACATCTATAGAGAACCTTAGACGCACGAAAGGAGATTGAAGATGGCTGGAAGCACTTACAAAATTATTGAACTGGTGGGGACGAGCGATAAGTCATGGGAAGAAGCAGCGGCCACTGCTGTTGCAACCGCAAGCGAAAGCCTGAAAGATTTACGAATCGCTGAGGTAACCAAACTGGACGTAACCATTGAAAATGGAAAAATCACATCTTACAGGGCCAGGCTGGCTTTGTCCTTTAAATACGTTAAATAAATGAGGGCCCCTGCGCTACCCCTTGTTGAGTCTCATCATTGAGGAATTGAAATGGAGCAGGTCAAGAGGAAACTGACCATACTTGATCAGATCACTGCATCAGATAAGGTGAGAAGCAAAATCATCGATGCCGCAAGTGAGCTTTACGCAAAAAAAGGCTTTGCAGCTACCTCCATTCAGGAAATTTCTGAAATGGCCGGCGTTGATCTTCCCATCACCTATCATTATGTAAAAAACAAATCTGAGATCATGCGGATGATCATGGAAGATGTTCTGAGTACTTTTCAGAACAGTCTTCTCAAGGAAATTCAGGACCTTCACGACCCGGAAGAGAAGCTGCATATCGCAATCATTCTGTACATGAGGATCATAGAAAAGCACCGGGACAAGCTGCTCCTGATCTATCAGAAGTCGAGTTCCATGGACAGAGCTGCAAAGACCCGAATCATGCAGCTGGAAGTGGATGTTGCAGACGTTTTCAAAGAGATTATCAGCGAGGGGATTGCGCAGGGGGCCTATGAGAGTCTGGATGTGGATCTAATGGCCTACAATATCATGATGCTGGCCCACATGTGGATACTGAAACACTGGCATTTCAAACACCGCCTCACTCTGGACAAATATATTGACCTTCAACTGGGCATCATTATGAATGCCCTTCATAAGGTTTCCTGAAGAGAGCCCTCTGCCGATCACTGTTTTCATAACGGTGACCGACAGCGAGATTCCTGTGTCCGCCCGGCCCCTGCCCTACTCTTTTATGATCGCCTTGATGATCACCACATCCTCTATGGGGACATCGGCCATTCCTGCCTTTGAACCCGTCTTGACGTTCGAAATTGCATCCACCACATCCATTCCTTCTATTACTTTGCCAAAGACCGTATAGCCCCACCCCTCGGGAGTCTTGCTTTTATGATTCAGAAAAGCATTGTTCTTCACGTTGATGAAAAACTGGGCTGTTGCGCTGTGGGGATCCTGGGTTCGGGCCATGGCAATCGTACCACGGTCATTTTTAAGCCCGTTGTCCGCTTCGTTTTCCACTGCCATCTCCGTCAGCTTCTGCTTCATTTGAGGGGTAAGCCCTCCACCCTGGATCATGAAATCGGGCATCACTCTGTGAAAAATGGTGCCGTCATATTGCCCCCACCGAACATAGCGAAGGAAATTATCCACTGTCTTGGGCGCCTTCTCAGGATACACCTCAAGAACGATTGTTCCCTTATTCGTTTCCAACTCCACCTGGGGATTTTTTGATCCCGCCTCTGAAAAAGACGGTAAAGTGAAAACCAGCATGACCATCATAATGAGATACCGCATCTGTTCTGCTCCTTTTCGATTTCTAAAATTCCTGTTTGTTTTGATTCCACCACCGGATAAAAAAAAAGGGGAAACCCGCCTAATAGGCCACAATATAAAACAACAAGGAAACGATATCAACGACAAAGATCCAATCTTTTGGCGATGCTTGATAGGTGTGGGAAAGAAGGGAAACAGGGCCTATCTTATCTGAAAATGCCGTATCTCAGAATACAGTATATGGCCTTGAAGCCGTCCTTCCAATTGATCTTTTTTCCCTCCTCGTATGTCCGCCCGTAGTAGGACACGCCAACCTCAAAAATACGACATTTCAATCTTGCTATCTTGGCCGTTATTTCGGGCTCCATTCCAAACCGGTCCTGCTCGATGACGATCTGCCTAACTATTTCGGCTTTCATCATTTTGTAACACGTTTCCATATCGGACAGATTCAGATTGGTGAACATATTTGACAGCAGGGTTAATAACCTATTGCCCACGTAATGCCAGAAAAGATGGACCCTGTGGGGACCGTCTCCAAGAAAACGTGATCCGTAAACCACATCCGCTTTCCCGTCCAGGATGGGGGTGAGCAGCTTGGGGTATTCCATGGGATCATATTCCAGGTCCGCATCCTGTATGATGGCCACATCCCCGGTAATGTATTTCAATCCTGACCTGATTGCGGCGCCTTTTCCCATATTGCTTTCATGGTATATTACCCTGTCCACGTCTTTTTCGATGTGGTTTCTTATCAATTCCGTTGTTCCGTCCGTGGAGCAGTCATCAACGAGAATGATCTCCACGTCGCGGACCGGCGATTTCCTGACAAGCGCTATCAACTCTGCGAGGGTCGCTTTTTCATTGTAGCATGGGATGATGACAGATAGTTTCATTCGCTCGACAGGATCAACAGGATTGACCGGATAAATAGAACAGAACATGATTATTTTTGAAAACGTATAAGTTCTGTATGGATACTCTAACAAAGAATGACGCGTCAAGGCGAAATAACGAGGTCTGTATTCTGAATTCTGTCTTCTGACTCCTGTATTCCATCCTTATATGCCGCATCAGTGGTTTTTCAAAGATGGCAGCGCAAGGCCTTTCAATCTTTGAAGTTCTCTTTCAGCAGTAAGATCGTAATGGATCGGTGTAATGGTGATCCTGTTATTTTTCAATGCGACCGAGTCGTTTTCACTGTTCCCGTTTTCAAGGAATTTTTCTCCCGTCAGCCAGTAATACCGGTTTCCTCTTGGATCAATTCGGCGCTCAAATCGCTCTATAAACCGGGAAGTTCCCTGCCTTGTGATGGATACTCCCTGAATTTTGTCTTCAGAGACAGCTGGAATGTTTACATTCAGGGCTATTCCGTCTTCCAGATCCGCCCTTATCATGAACCGGACAATTTCCCTGCTGAAACCGGCAGCAAAGGCGAAATCCGGTTCTTTGATGGTGTCGAGGGAGATGGCTGCTGATCGTATCCCCAAAAAAGCGCCTTCGGTTGCTGCGGATACAGTTCCTGAATACAGGATGTTCACTCCCACATTGGCGCCTAAATTTATTCCGGAAAGGACCACGTCGGGACGAACATCCAACAATTCCTGTACGGCGATTTTCACACAATCTGCGGGTGTGCCCTGTACGGCATACCCGAAATCCATTCCTTTTTTCCGAATTTTCTTGACCCGGATGGGGGAAGACAAAGTGATGGCATGTCCGACCGCACTCATCTCCGATTCCGGTGCAACTACGCACAGATCGTGTTCGGGTTTCAGGGCCTGGTAAAGGGCGAACAGGCCGGGAGCGTGTATTCCGTCATCATTGGTTAGAAGAATGAGCATGGATCTCCAAGGTCTTGTATCAAAGCCTTCAACTTTGGCCGGAAATTCAGGGTATTAGATAGAATTCCTGTTTAATTATTGATTGTCGGTTTTGTTTACTGTATATTGACTCCCATTGATTTTTCAAATTGTTCGAGAATATACACAATGTAACCCTGCATTTAAAAGGAAAATCTGCTGTTTTGGATTTCTTAAACTGATAAAATTGGGGGAAACACTATGAGCGATAAAGGGTCCGCTCGCATATGGCTGCTGGCAGTTCTCGCGGTTGTGGTGGGTGGTTTTGGATATTACCTGTATTCGGTGAACTATTCTGATACAGCAAAAGAGCAGGCAAGCGTTGAGGTTGTTTCTGTTGAAGAGGTACAAGGGCAGCCTGTAAAAACAACTGCACTCGAAGATGACCCCGGGAAAAAACAGGATGCACCAACCACATTGGAAAAAGGCGAACCTGTATCCGGACAGGAAGCAAAGCAGATTGTCAAAGGAAAGATAGGCAATCAAAAGCTTTCGGCCATTGAGCCCGGGTTGCCGCCGGGCCAGGGGGAACAGTACTGCAAGAAGATGGAAGAATATGTTGTAGATTACTTTAAATATCTGGATGAAAATGCCAAGACGGACCCGGACGGAAAAAAAGTCGATTCCTTTGATTATTTCAAAAGAATTCTCAAAGATCTGGACAAGAGGCCACCGATTCCCGCGGGTGAGGGAAGCAGTCCGACGGTGATGATTGCCAATATATTCTATTTCAGCCGTGCCCTGGACAAGAAGGATATCGCTTTTATAAGAGATATGATCGGGTCAGATAAGGACACCATGGAAATCAATATGGATATGGTTTTCCGGTGGCTTATGTTAGACAACCATTGCCCTGATTCTAATGGATTCAGACCCTCTTTTGATGGGCTATACAAATATGCCGGTTTTTTTCTGAACACCACCGGCGGTCGCGCCTATATGTTCAGACGGTCAACGACCATTCGGCTCCTTACCACGTATTATTCTCTTCTGATTATCCACAAGGCAGACAGAAACGGTCTGAACCAGTACGGGATAGATATCCTCCCTTTTATAAAGACTGCCAAACAGGAAATGGCGCTCTATCCCAATTTTCAATTCCAAGAAGAGTATCTAAATAATCTTTTGATGATGGAAAAGTATTACATGAAAAGGCGTTAATTGGCGGAAAGGGGGTGCGGCAATGAGAGAAAATTTTCTGGATTCCTCATTTTTTGCATTGAACAGAGTGATAGACGTGATTTATCAGGATGAAGAAAAGCTTTCCGATATCCTCTATTTTGTCGTGTCTCTCGCATCAGAGATAACAGGAGCCAAAGGCAGTACAATTCGTGTTCTTGAGCATGGAACGTTTGGCTTGAAAGTCGTAACTTCTCATGGTCTTTCAAAGGAATACCTTGAGTCTGGCGCCATTGACTACGGAAAGAGTGTTACAGAGATCATGCAGGGGGATATCATCATCATTAATGATTTTGAAAATGATTCCCGGATACAAAATCTGATGGCAGCGAAAAAGGAGGGGGTGAATTCCGTTATCGGCATCCCATTTACCGTGAACGACACCACCTATTCCATTTTGCGAACCTACTATTCTTTCAGAAAGGTCCCCACCCAGGATGAAATAGCCTTCTTAAACAGTCTTGGAAAGCTCAGTTGTCTGGCTATTGAACGTGCGGCAATGAGAAGCGGATTGGGATGAAAGGCATGGAAAATCAATTTCCAATCAATGCACCCGGGGACGGTCGAACCTCGTGGGGTCGCACCAGCAGAGCTGGTGGTTTAATGCAAGGCAATTAAAGGTGTACCAAAGAATCAGCTTATGATGATGAAAATGATGGTCAATCAGGCTTATGAAAATATGGGACTGGCAAGCACCCAAACAAT
>DUZB01000024.1 GCA_013349725.1 Deltaproteobacteria bacterium
CATGAAGTCTTTTCCTTTCTGAAATGATTGAATTCGTGAAAAAACTGAATTCATCAACTGTTTTGTCATTCGCTAATAAGAACATACCATGAAGGACATGAAGAACATGAAGGGACTGAACAGAGTCTCTCATGTGCTTTTTTTGTTTTTAACCCTTCATGTTCTTCATGTCCTTCATGGTTGTTTGTTTTTCTTCTGTTTTCGTGGGTATTCAGATGAAAAGCTCCTTCGGTGCCTTTAGTCTTTCTGAAAGAAATGTGTGTCGTTTCTTCATCCTGTCGTTATGTACAGCGATGGCAAGGGCTTTTCTTGTCCCCACAAGTACAACCAGCTTCCTTCCTCTTGTAACGGCAGTGTAAAGAAGATTTCGCTGCAGCATAATATAGTGTTGGGTCAGCACAGGGATGATGATGGCGGGAAACTCAGAGCCTTGCGATTTGTGCACGGAGACCGCATAAGAAAGAACAATTTCGTCCAGATCGACGAAATCAAAGACAACCTTTCGTCCGTCAAAAGCAATGCTTATTTCCCTCTGTTCAGGATCGATTTGCGTGATCCTTCCCATATCTCCATTGAAGACGTCCTTTTCATAGTTATTCCTGGTCTGCATCACCTTGTCGCCTATGCGGAAGATTCGATTGCCGCGAGTGACGCCTCCTTCACCAGGATTCAACCGCCTCTGCAGCTCAAGATTGAGGTTGCCGGCGCCGACAATACCTTTGTGCATAGGGGTAATAACCTGGATTTCATCGACAGGGTTGAGCCCGAAATGATCGGGGATTCGGTCACTGGCCAGATCCAGAATGATTCTGAGGACCGTTTCAGGGTCGTCCTTTTCGATGAAAAAGAAATCGCTTTTCAGGTCCTCGTTTTTGGTCTCAGGAAGAAGACCTTCATTGATCCTGTGTGCATTCACGATGATGCGGCTGTCCCTGGCCTGACGAAAGATTGTGTCCAACAAAACAACCGGAACCGTTCCGGAAGATATGATATCTTTGAGTACGTTTCCCGCCCCTACGGAGGGAAGTTGATTTACATCGCCCACGAGGACAAATGTTGCATGCAGAGGAATTGCTTTGAGAAGATGATAGAACAGGATCGTATCAATCATGGAGGCTTCGTCAACAATCAGAAGATCGCAGTTGAGTGGTTCTGATTCGTTCTTTCGAAAGCCTCCATTCTGCATGCTGTACTCCAGCAGCCTGTGAATGGTTTTGGCTTCATGCCCGGTTGTTTCCGTCATCCTTTTTGCGGCGCGTCCTGTGGGCGCGGCCAGCATGATCCTGATATGGAGGCGGGTGAAAATTTTCAGGATGGCATTGATGATCGTGGTCTTTCCTGTTCCAGGTCCTCCGGTAATGACCAGACCTTGTTGAGAGCAACGCTTTTTATGGCTTGTATTTGATTTTCCGCAAGGTCGATGGATAACTGCTTCTGCACCCAGAAAACCGCCTTGTCGGGATCAATATTTCGGGACCTTTTGGGGGACATTAACAGGGCTTTCAGATGGTCTGCAGCCCCGGTTTCCGAAGCATGATATCGGGAAAGATAAACTCTTCTCAAAGGTTCCTTTGTTTCTTGAGGATCGGAATCCGCCTCCCCATCTTCCACGACGATTTTTTTATCCTCGGCGGCCGCATCCATGGCTTTCATGACCACATCTTTTTCTACGCCAAGGATTTCATTACATTTCTCCAGAAGCGGGTCAAGCGGGTAGAACATATTGCCTTCGTCGGCAAGCTGCTGAAGGACGTATAATAGCCCTGCTTTGGCCCGCAATGGGGAGTTCCGTTCAAATCCCAGCTTCTCAGCGATCTGGTCGGCGGTGACAAAGCCTATTCCGAAAATATCCGTTGCCAATCTGTAAGGGTTGGCGGTAACCACTTGAATAGATCCATTCCCATATCGCTTGAAGATTTTGGTTGCATACCCGGGGCCTACACCGTGGGATTGCAGGAAAAGCATGACGTCCCGGATCTCCTTCTGTTCAATCCAGGCGGTCTGTATCATGGAGATTCTTTTGTGGCTTATTCCCTCTACCTGTTCCAGTTTTTCAATGTTCGTTTCAATAATATCAAGCGTCCGGGCGCCGAATGTCTTGACAATGCGCGCCGCCATAACGGGTCCGATTCCTTTGATAAGGCCGGATCCCAGATATTTCCTGATACCGTAAACGGACGCCGGGGCAGTGGTCTGATAATGAACGATTTTGAACTGTTCCCCAAATCTGGGGTGGGTGCTCCATTCCCCTTGCAGCTTCAATACTTCGCCAGGCGCCAGTGTCGGAAGGTTCCCGACCACCGTTACCGGATCCTTCCGGCCGGACGTCTTCAGCCTGGCGATGGTAAAACCGTTCTCATCGTTGCTGTAGGTAATTCTTTCTATCTGTCCCTGAAGATCTGTCAGCATAGTTGATGCTACTTTTCGAGATCCGTCCCCGCTTTTTTCTCAGTTCCGGCGCCGATCATGATACAGAATATATTGTCGTTTTTAAAATAACTCTGGCCTGCCACATAATTTCCGGAGGGATTCAGGTCCAGCACGATTCGAAGGCTTTTTTTGGTAGAGTGCAGGTGGGTTCGTATCTTTTTGACAAAAATGCCGTCAACATCCATAACCGCTTTGCCTTGCCAGGAAAATACATTGTCTACATCTATGACAATCCTTGGTTTTTCTCCCTCGATTGCAAAAATTTTTGGCAGATAGAATCGATTAAAATAAATCAGCACCTTCTCCGGACCGAATTTGTCTGCTTTGAAATTTATTCCTTCAACGACCACTTCCTGGGAGTCGACGGCTTTTTTGTCTGAAACTTCCCCTTTTATTGAGCACGGGAAAAGAAACAGAAACAAAACGAATGCCAAAACGGGAATAGGAGTTTTTTTCATGGGTTGCTCCATACAATGACGGATAAAGATCATATTCAGGCTGATTCCTTTTTCAGCGCCCGGTTTACAAGCTGAGCAATGTCCAACACTTCTATGTGGATTTTGTTCCTTCTTACGTAAGTCAGCATGGTGCGTACACACTGCTGGCACGAAGTGACGACAGCCTGCGCTCCGGTGCCTGTGATTTCTTCGATCTTGCGTTTGGCAATCTCTGCAGAAAGACCGGCATCAATCATTTCAAGGTTTCCTCCTCCACCGCAGCACTGGCAGTCTTCTCGGATCCGCGGGAGTTCCACCAGTTTGACGCCGGGAATGGATCGGATAATTTCCCTTGGTTCATCAAAGACCCGGGCGCCCCGCCCCAGATCGCACGGGTCATGGTAGGTCACGGTGAGGGGCAGCGTTTCCAATGGAATGCGGTTGCTTTTTATCAGTTCACTGAGGAGCTGGGTCGTGTGGGCGATTTCAAATTCATGGGGATAGTGTTCCCGCCACATCTGGTAGCAGGAGGGACAGGCAAAGACCACTTTTTTCGCGCCTTTTTCCCTTACTGCCTCAAGATTATGCTCCTTAAAAGGCCCCAACATATCTTTGATTCCGGCGCCTATCATGGGGAATCCACAACACCACTCTTCTTCGCCTAACAGCGTGAAATCCACACCTGAGGCATCCAGAACCTCCGCCAGGGCAATGGGGATCTTTTGCGCTACCGGAAAATAGGCTGCGGTGCACCCGGTAAAATAAACCAGTTCGGCGCGGTCTCTGATATAGCCGCTTTCAGGCGGGTCGGACATATCATCCACCCAGTCCGCCCTTTCTTCATTGTCCTCGTCGAAAACATTTCTGCTTTCCTGGAGGTTATTCCTGATCATATTGATCTTGGCGGGATAGCTGTTGGAATTCACCAGGTCCTGCCGCAGAGAGACCCATAGATCTTTCAGGTGAATACCCACAGGGCACGCTTCCTGACAGTTTCCGCACAGGGTGCAGCGAAATACGGTATCGCTGAAATGTTTCAGGTGTTTTTCGGACGGTTTTGTCTTTTTGCCAAGCAGCCTTCGGAGCAGTCCCATTCTGCTGTTCAGGATGCTTTTCAGGCCTTTCATGCGGGTTATGGCAGAAAGTTCTCCGTTCCCGGATGCGGACACGGCAGGGCATACATCTGCGCAGATCCGGCAGTTGGTGCATGCCCCCATTTCAAGGAGTTGCCGAACGCTGTAATCTTTATTATTATTCTTCCGCATATTTTATAATATCTGCCGCAAGCCATTTCTCGATGGCTTCTTTCCCATGAATCAGGTTTGCGAGTTCCCCCTTATCGTCGGGTTTGATTTTGTAGATCCATCCTTTTCCGTAACAGTCATCATTTACGAGCCCGGGGTTGGTTTCCAATTCCTCATTGACCAAGGCAATTTCACCGTTCACAGGTGCATATACTTTACCAAGCCATTTACCGGATTCAATTTTCGCAAATTTCTTGCCCAGTTTCAGCTTTTTACCATCTTCAGGGAGCTGTATATACACGATCTCCCCAGCCATGGTCTGAGCAAAATCATCCATTCCCATGACAAGAAGGTCTCCTTCCTCTTTTACCCAGAAATGATTCTCTTCATAATGCAGGTCTTCCGGCATGTTGTATCCCTGAATCTCCATCCCTTTTCCTCCCTTTTTCAGAACGTGTTGGTGAACATGAATAATGATGCTCCCGTAAAAAGTCCCCAAGGCCGTCATTCCCGCGAACGCGGGAATCTATAAGGTGTTAATGTTCCTGGATTCCCGCGTTCGCGGGAATGACGACAAAGGATGATTTTCGACTTTTTACGGGACCATCAATAATGAATGATGAATTCCCGGTTCTCAGGTCTTTCCTACTGTCTCCTGCCTACTGCTTACTCCCTACTCCCGGCGGCATCCTCCATCAATTCCTGAATGAACCGGGCGGTATTGTAAATTTTGAATTTCTGTTTACGCAGTTTGGCATTAGCCAGGTTATGGACGCAGGAGTTACATTCCGTGAGTACGATCTCGGCGCCCACCTCTTCCACCTGATCCAGCCTGCGCCGGGCCATGGCGATAGAATTTTTTGCGTAGGCGCCCCTTACGCCGCCGCCGGCGCCGCAGCAGAGTGCGTTTTCCCTGTTGGAAGGCAATTCTACGAAATCCGTGGCTATTTTCCGGATCGTGTTTCGGGGTTCCTCGTAAATACCGCAATGCCTGCCCAGGTCGCATGGGTCGTGGTAGGTGACACGCTTATCTGTTGTGACCCCGAAATCGAAACCCTGGAGGAACTGGGTAATGTGGGTTACCTGAACGCCCTTCTTTAATAACTGATTATACTGGTCTTTATTGTTGAACGTTCGGTAGCAGTAGGGACATCCGGTAATCACCGCTTTCGCTCCGGTATGAAGAATCCGGTCGATGTTTTCCGTGGCCAGATTGTCATTCATCCGGTATCCCACATCTTCAAGGACCCCACTGCAGCAGACCTCATCTATGAGGGTATAATCCACCTGCAGACGATCAAGCAGATTCAGCGTGGCCATGGTGGAATCCTCTTCCCTGTAGGAGCCGACGCAGCCGATGAAGTAAACGTATTCTGCCTGTTTGTTTCTCTCCCTTTCAAAATCTGCCGGTTCGTCTTCCCCGTAGATATTAGTATGATTTTTCAGGACCTCATTCATGCCCTTGAATGCGGGGTGACACGACCCTACGTTCACCATATCTTTTCTCACCTGTTTGATGATTTCCATAACAGGCACCCCTGATGGGCAGTTCTGGTAGCAGTTNGCNCAGGTGGTGCATTGAAACAGGGTCTCGATCAGTTCATCATTCANGTCAATTTTNTTATCCATGACTTCTTTCAAAATCAGCATTTTTCCCCGGGCGTTCANGGCCGGCCTGAGCGTTGCTCCATATACCGGGCAGACAGCCTGGCAGAAACCGCACCGGGAGCANTGGAGGATCTGTTNCCGNTATTTTTTTTCAAAGTCNTATTTTTTTTCCATTTTGAATNATTCCTCCAGGGCCATCTTGCCGGGATTGAGGATGTTATTGGGATCAACCATCTTTTTCANGTTCCTCATCATTTCCATGGCTGCCGGATCATGTTCCAGGGTCATGAAAGGCGCCTTGGACAGGCCGATGCCGTGTTCGCCGGTAAGGGTTCCATCCAGTTCAATGGCCAGCTTGAAAAGATCGGCGGCGGCCTTTTCCTTTCTTTCCACCTGGTCCGGGTCGTAACCGTCGTAAAGGATCTGCGGATGAAGATTGCCGTCGCCGGCATGACCGAATGTGGCGATCTGGATCCGGTGCTTCTTCGAGATATCCTGAATTCCTTTGAGGAGCGCCGTAATATTTGTCATGGGAACGGTGATATCTTCCAGGACAAAGTGGGTTTTTATCCTTGCCAGAACGCCGTAGGCCGACTTTCTTGCGGCCCATAGCTCCCCCACTTCTTTCGCGTTTTTCGCCTGCTTGATCTCTTTGGGATGATTCCTTTCAAATACTTCTATTACCTTCTTCATCTGGTAATCGGTCTCTTCAGGAGTGTACCCGTCTGTTTCCGCTAAAATCATGGCGTCGACTTCCGGAAGATTCAGATCCGTGTTCTGGTTAATGGCCATGATGGTTTCTTTTCCGAGAATCTCAAGGGCACTGGGGATAATGCCGCTGCACATGATTTCATTGATGGCGCGACCCACATCCGCCAGTTCGTCGAAGGTGGCAAGAGCGGTGCTTGTGGCGGTCGGTTTTGGATTGATTTTGAGGGTGATTTCCGTTACGACTCCAAGTGTTCCTTCCGATCCTACGAAGAGTCTGGTCAGGTCATACCCTGAAACGCTTTTCATGGCCCGGGAGCCGGTTTTCATCATTCGTCCATCAGGAAGCACTACCTGAAGGCCCAGGACATAGTCCCTGGTTGTGCCGTATTTTGCGCCTTTCAGTCCTCCCGCATTGGTGGCCACATTGCCGCCCAGGGTGCTGACTTTTCCGCTGGCAGGATCGGGCGGAAAGAAGAATCCATAAGGAATCAATGCTTTTTCAAGATCAGCATAGATAACACCCGGTTGTACGATGGCCAGTCGATCTTCTATGCTGACCTTCAGGATGGTGTTCATTCTGCTCAGATCGAGGATAATACCTCCCCTGATCGGGACGGCCATCCCTGACAGTCCGGTCCCGGCCCCTCTTGGTACAACGGGGATCCGTTCCCTGTTGGCCAATTGCATGATTTTCGATATCTGATCCGCGGTTTCCGCCCAGACGGCGCAATGGGGTCTGTTGCTGTGTTCTGAGGCGTCGCAGGAAAAGGATACCATATCTATGAGACTGTCTGTGTAGTTCTGTATGCCGACGATTTCACAAAGTGCCTGCTTTATCGATTCATTCATCATACGTTCCTCACTTCCTTGCCCCCTTCGTGGGGTGTTGCTGCGTTCATAGCCAGGACAACCGGCCCTATGATCATGTGGAACAGCTTGCTGAACGGGAGGTAGGCGACAAAAGCTCCGGTCAGGATGGCATGAATATACCATACAAAACCATAGACTTCTACGAGACTGTCGGGGGCTGAAAACAACCGGCCGATGGCATATCCAAGAAAAGCATATACCGACCCGCAAGGACAGCCTGCCAGGGCGATGCGCATGCCTTCCAGAATAAATCCCACCAGCACAATGCCGCCAATAAGGCCCAGGGCAAAACGATCCTGCCCCGGCAACCCGGAGGCCATGGACCTGCGCTCTTTCAACCCGCGGATGAAGGCAAGCCCGACGCCCATAAGAATCATGAGCCCTGTGAGGTCAAAAAGGAACCCGGTGATGGGGGTATCTCTGTTTATCATGGCCCAGGGCAGGGACCATTCCGGTTCCCACAGGGAGCTTATCAAGGCGATTATGCCCCAGAAAAAGCGGAATACGAACGGAAAGAAAATGAGGCCGTGAATGAACCACCGAACACGGGAACGGCGAAAGAGTCTTCTTTGGCAAAGGACATCCGTGAAAATGACTTTTGAAATGGGAACGATTTTTCCGGAAAAAATTGTTCGCAGTGTCCGGGATAAAAGGACAGCCAGTTTACTGAAGGGATTGAGATTTGGAGATTCAGGGATAACCCCGGTAAGAATCCACATGACGAAAAAGAGTATTCCGGCAAAGAAGATGACCAACGCGACAATGGTGGTTGCATCCCCTGCGGAAAATGTCGCCACATGACATGGCATACACAGCAAACCCCTGGCAGGCAGGATCATTGCAGGCGCGCCGAGCCGGTTTCCCGGAAAATGGCAGCGGCGGCAGGAGGCCTCTTTATCGGGAAGAGCCATCTGATGAAGGGCAGAGGGATCTCCAGGTTTTCGAATAATTTNCCACAGAACCCGTCCGGTTGCACGATTCCTTACCGGGTTGATTCCTGTGAGGTGACAGGCTTCACACGATACATTGCTGTGGGCATCATGGGTGATCTTTTCGTCATGGGGGAGGTGACAGTTCGTACAGGAAAAGAGCTTCTGGTCTTTGTGGATGAAGCCCGCTGCATCCGTGTGACAGACTGTGCAGGCCTCTGTCGCGTGTGGAGAACCCCTGTAACTGCCTTCATCAATCAGAGGAATAAGCGAACCGGTGACCGCCTGTGCTTTTTTTCCCGATTCACCGTGGCAGTGGAAACAGAGATCTGAGATCCTTTTTCTTCCTTCGACGGACTCTACGTCCATTGTTCCGTGGCAGGTCAGGCATTGTTGATCTTCCGGAGAAAAAGGAGGGATTTTGGTCCTGCTCTCGTGACAGCTCCCACATGCAGTTTTTTCGGGGAGTTCCGTAGGTTCCTGCCGATGGTTCTGCCCCGAGGATGCGGCCATCTGGCAGTGCGGGTCATGACAGTTCAGACAGGCCGCGTATTTTTCAGGATCTTTGACCTTGACGTCCCCGTGGATTCCTTTTTCGAGATTGCCGGGTACTTCGTCATGGCAGGAAAAGCATTTTTCGGGATTAAAAAAATCCGAAGGCCTTTTGTTTACATTGCCTGGATTGGGATGCAGTGCAGCCTCGGCAACATTTTCATGGCATTCCTGGCAGGATGTCCGGCCGTGGACCGACATATGAAACGTTTTCGTGTCCAGCAGCCAGGACGCATTGGCCTGAGCGGTCAGGGAAATGAGGAATATACCGGCAAACAGGTACGACATCATTTTCTTCATCACTATCTTACACCATCCCCACCAGGTATGGACCATCCGGGCTTACAGCAACATCCTTTGCGTTCTTTATCAGGACGTCCACCGTATCCTGAAGATTTTCAACTTTAATGAGGCCCATGTTGCCAAGATCTTTTTTGGAAAGTCCCGGGGAATAGACGAAAACCCGGCCTGCGTGATCAAGCGCCTGATAAATATTCTGAGCGCACCACTGGTCAATGGTGAAATCGCAGGGCTCGGAGTAATGATCACAGAAATTTTTATAATCCGGTGTAGATCGCAGAATATTACAGAATTCAGGATTGCCTAACCCCTCGCGGCATTCGCATGCAACGACGATGTCTCCCCCTTTTTTCAGGATGTCCATGGCGCAGATGAGCGCCTTGCTGATCTGGTANAAAGTGGCATCCAAAGGAAAACCACCGCCTGAAGTGATCACCATATCCATCCTGCGATCCAGCTTTATCACGGANTGCTCGCGAACAAGGTCACAGCCGGCCAGATGCGCTTCATGGTAATGGCCGGCAAATACNCCGGCAATTTCCCGNNTNTTATTGATGACCACATTCAGGATGAAATCGGCGCCGGTCAGTTCCGTTACTCGAATACCGTATTCGTGAAACGGGTTGCCGTCAAGGATGCAGTTTGTAACATTGGGATGATCGATCATCTTGAAGGAGTGCATGAATTTCATGGTTTCAAAACTGGAAATTCCCGGGAGGATGGCCTTGCGACCCCCCGAGTAACCGGCATAAAAATGCGGCTCAATCAGGCCGGTGAGGATTTTGAGATCCGCGTCCAGGTAGTGCTTGTTTATCTCGATGGGTGCGCCGTCAATTTCATCAATTTTCCTGTATTCTTCGGATTTTCGGCAGTAGTGATTCACGATGGGGTAGCTATCCATGATTTCCCGCCCCACCAGGTTTTCCAGTTCCTCCCCTACGTTGGGCCTGTGCATGCCGGTGGCAATGAGTATGGTAATGTCTTCGGGTTTTATCCCGCTCTGTGCAAGGGTGCTGAGCAGCGGCGGAAGAATGATCTTGTTAGGGACCGGGCGCGTAAAGTCGGAGATGACGATGCATGCGTTTTTCCTCCCTCTGGCGATTTCTGAAAGGGGAGGGGAGTGCAACGGTTCTTTCAGGGCTGCATGAACGGCGCCCTCCTGGTCCGGGAGCGAAGGCAGCGGTTTTATGTCAAGAATGACGGCGGATTCGGGAACCTTTATCCCGACGGTACTTTCACCACAGAGCATTTCAGCTTGTCTATGAGCCATTTCACCTACTCCTTTCCTTAAGATGCCGAGAAAGTAGCCTAAAACAGTAAAATGGGCAAGTGAAAAGTGCGGGATTCAGCAATTCTGATTATGGCCGTTTCTGTTTCATGATGATTGACAGTGTGATCCGTTTTTTGTTATCATATTCTCGTTTTGGTTGGTATGGGAAAACGAAGAAAACGGGCTTGGTTCTAACGTGATCCATTAGATTTTTTTCTTACTCATAATCATAATCGTAATCATAATCGAGCAGCTCTGAAATAGGCTGCAAAAAATTATGATTATGATTATGATTACGATTATGACCGCTCGAACGTACTCTCGACTATTTGGATCAAGTGGGCGAAGTAAGAACCAAGCCAAAGAAAACGATGTCTGACAAAGAGCCTTTATTCTATACAGAAAAAAACAAGGGAGGGTCCATGGAAAAAGCGAAAGTCTGGTTTATGGATGCAAGAGCAAAGCGATTTCTGGAGTCCACGGCGATTAAAGGTCGGCAGATCCTCGAACATTCCGGGTGGCTTGATTGTCTGCAACCCGGCGATCTCGTGGCGGTAAAGACGCACATGGGGGAGGCCTATAATGTGGGATACCTTCGCCCCGTTATCATCAGAACATTTATCGAGGCCATCAAGGACAGAGGGTGTAAGCCCTTCGTTACCGATACGACGACCATGCCGTACCATCCCTGGATCAGCCGGACACTTGCCATAGACCATCTGGAGACCGCCAACAAAAATGGTTTTAACCACGGCACCATGGATTGCCCTGTCGTTATTGCCGATGGCTGGCTGGGTACGGACGACGTTATTGTGGACCTCCAGGGCCGCGGGAACTATCTATATAAACAATTTGTATCCAGAGCCATTGCCGATGCGGATGCTGTGCTCTCCATCGCCCATTTCAAGGGCCATCCGGCAGGTGGCTACGGAGGGGCTCTGAAGAACATAGGAGTTGGAGGCGCCAGTAAACGGGGAAAAATGAACCTTCACGGCGCCCTTGCGGGTGATAAACCGCTGATCGATTTTGAAAAGTGTCTGGGCCTGAAATGCGACTGGTGGGAGACCTGTGTGGAGTGCTGTCCCGAGGGCGCCATACAGGTGACGGAAAACGGGCTGGAGGTGGACCAGGAATCGTGTGTCTACTGTTTTGCCTGTGCCAATCTGTGCGTCAATATGGCCGGCGTCTGTGGAATTCAAAGATTTGACCACCTCCCGGCCCTTGGACGGCGGATTGCGGATTCGGCCCTGGCTGCCATGATGACGAAGGAAGAGGGGAAGTCTTTTTTCATCAACTACGCAGTCGATATTTCCCCGAGCTGTGATTGTTACGGGTGGACGGATACGCCGATAGTCAACAGTCTTGGTATTTTTGCTTCTCTGGACCCTGTGGCAGTGGATAAGGCCTGTATTGATAGGTTGAATGCGGCTGCCGGACTGATCAATTCGGAAGCAGAGGAATTCGGCGCTATGGCGCCGGGGGACAAAAAGCTTAATATCATCAAGGGGAAGGATGTAGAGGCTCAGATCTACGGGGGCGTGGAAAACGGTATGGGTACGACCGATTACGAGATAGAGGAAGTTCCTTTAGACCGGAGCCAGGCGGCCATTACAAAATTCTACCCGGAAATCAGGGCCAGGAAACTCAAACCGATGTATGCCGGAAACCATCCTCTGGCGGGACTGGATACGGCCTCTTTCGGAAGAGTCACAGAAGGGATGGAAAATCCGAGGCATCCGAAGAAGTAACTTTACGTTTGAGCAGATAAAAGTTCCCGCTGTCCGTCATGGCGGCAACGCCCGTCTGTGTCATGTACTGGATCGCCTTGGGTCGGTAATCCCGGGTCCCGATTTTGAAAAGGCCTGTTTTTGCATACGGAAGATTTACGGCTGATGCAGGATTGAAAGCCCTTTTCTTCTCGAGGTCGGAGAGGACGGTTTTGTAGGCGCGTTGCATTCTCCATACATGGACCTTCCTGGAGAAGAAATATACGCCTACCAGGACGATGAGGCCGACAATAATCTGGAAGGTATCCGACATGATCTGTTGCTCCGTAAACTTAAAACTTAAAGCTGCGCCTGAATCACGCCTTGGCGTGATTTTCGTTCAGGCGCTAATTACCCATACTTTTTCTGTAAAATCAACCTAAATTCTTACTCAGGAGGAAAAACCCATGATCCCCGATATCAAAAAAATTCTTTACACGACAGATTTTTCCGACAATGCACGTCACGCTTTTGGCTACGCGGTCAGTCTTGCGAGCCGTTACGGGGCCGGAATCACCTTTCTTAACGTGCTGGAAGATATGTCCCCGTACCGGGACAGCCTGATGATTAATGTTTTAGGGCAGGACAAATGGGATGAACTTCTGAGAAACAATCGCGAGAAACTCCTTGAAAGGGCAAAGGAGAGCATCAAGAGCTTTTGCGATGAGGTGAGCGCCCAGGCGCCTTCCTGCCCGTTTATCACCGATGAAATTGTCGTGAAAATAGGAGAACCGGTTGAAGAAATCATGGAATTAATGGAAAGCAGCAACTGTGACCTGGTGGTGATGGGCGCCCATGGACATGGCACCTTTGCCGACAAGTTTATAGGGAGTACGTCCAGAAGGGTGCTGAGGAAATGCAAGAAACCGGTTTTGATTGTCCGGTTGCCATAGTTAAGGACAGAATCCAGAAGTCAGGAGACAGAATTCCGAATGTTTAATTCCTATTTCTTCTGGCTCCTTTCCCGCCTTTAATATTATCAGGGCGGGACTGACTCCTGAATTCTTCGAAAAACCAGCGTCAATCTATCTTGACACAGAGGATCTTGTTTTCCAACTTCATTTTGGTGCGGCTTGCCGCTTTATCTCCAGTGCCTTCAGTTCCCTCCGGATGATCTTTCCCGTGTTGGTCATCGGCAGTTCATCGACGAATTCGATTTCCCTTGGATATTCGTGGGCCGCAAGCCTGACTTTGACAAACTTTTTAATGTCCTCTTCCACTTCCGGGCCGGGGATTATCCCTGCGTTTGGAATGATAAAGGCCTTGACCAGTTCCGTTCGGAGCTTATCCGGTTTGCCCACCACGGCTACCATGCCCACTGCCGGGTGCTTCATGATGCAGTCTTCAATTTCCGCTGGACCGATGCGGTAACCGGAACTGGTAATCAGGTCGTCTTTTCTTCCCACAAACCAGAAATACCCATCCTGATCCTTTTTGGCGAGATCTCCCGTGAGCCACCATTCCCCGATATATTTCTCCTTTGTCGCCTCGGGATTTTTCCAGTACTCCAGGCACATGACCGGATCGGGCGTCTTGATAGCCACCTCTCCCACTTTTCCGGAAGGGACTGGTATGCCGGATGATGCATCCACCACCTCCACCACGTGGCCGGGGATGGCCCTGCCCATAGACCCGGGCCTGATTTCCATGACCTCCGAACAGCTTCCCACGACCAGATTTACTTCCGTCTGCCCGTAAAACTCGTTAATGGTCAGGCCCATGACCTCTCTGCCCCAGTCCAGGAGTTCTGCTCCAAGGGATTCCCCTCCACTGCCTATGGAACGCATGGAGTAGTCGTGACGGTTTTTAGGGTCTTTGACCTGCCGCATCATTTTCAACGCGGTGGGCGGCATGAAAGCATTGCGTATGCCGTATTTTGCCAGGAGGTGAAACACCTCTTCCGGATCAAATTTCTTGGCCCGGTGGGCCACAACCGGTATGCCGTAGTGCCAGCTGGGGAGGAGGGCATCCATGAACCCACCCATCCATGCCCAGTCCGCCGGCGTCCAGAAAAGGTCGTCTTCTTTCGGGAAAAAATTGTGGGGAAACTGGATTCCCGGGAGATGCCCGAGGAGTACCCGGTGGGCATGCAGCGCTCCTTTAGGAGGACCCGTCGTTCCGGATGTGTAGCTGATGAAGGCTGGATCATCAGCGCGCGTCACAACGGGTTCGAAGGTGGCGGCGCCCTTTTCAATCATATCGTGAAACAGGAAGATCCCGTCTCGCCTTTTCCCCTTTGCCAGAACAACCACCTGAAGGTGGGGCAACCTGTCCCTGATTTCCAGGATCTTGTGGAGATTGGCCTCGTCCGTGACAATCCCTTTCGCCTCGCTGTTGGCCAGACGGTATTCCAGCGCTTCCGTTCCAAACAGGGTAAACAGCGGTATGGCAACGGCGCCCATCTTATACAGGGCGATGTGGGCGATCCCTGCCTCCGGAGACTGGGGAAGCATGATCCCGAACCGGTCTCCACGTCCCAGGCCCTGCGCCTTGAGTCCGTTGGCCAGGCGGTTGCTCAGCCTTTTCAGATCCCAGAAGGTATAATGTTCCGTTTCACCCTTTTCGTTTTCAAAAATCAGGGCGAGGCGGTATCTCTGATGCGCCCATTTGTCGCATATGTTCACCCCGATATTGTAAAACTCCGGGATTTTCCACGCAAAGGAGTTGTACACTTCTTCGTAGGTCTTGCCTGGTTTCAGCATGGGAATCTCCGTTTGGTTGACGGTTGCCAGTTGCCGGCTATCCATGACGGAATTTTACAACTGGAATCAATATGCAGGACAGATCGCCAGCCTGGCGGTCAGCAATGATTTTATCTTCGGCCGCATTTAGCTCAAACCGCATAGGCACATGCATTCCCACGCAGGAGCGTGGGAACGAGGGGAATCTCTGTCTTCTGACCTCCGACTTCTGACCTCCGACCTCTGTCTATGCTTTAATTAGGAGCGAGGGAAGCCAGGTGATGCTCTCCGGCCAGACGACGCAGATAATCAGTCCCAGCTCCATGAGTCTCCAGAAGGGAAAGGCGCCCCAGTAGACATCGGCTGTGGAAATTTCCGGAGGCGCGACGCCCTTGAGATAGAAGAGGGCATAGCCGAAAGGCGGAGTGAGAAACGAGTCCTGAAGCATGACGGCCATGATGACGATAAACCATATCTTATCAAATCCCAGATCAGCGGCGATAGGAAGGAAAAGGGGAAAACAGATCAGAATGATGCCGATCCAGTCAATGAACATCCCCAAGAAAAAGAGAATGACCATCATGATAATGAACATTCCCCACTTTCCAAAGCCCGACTCCAGGATCAATTCCTGGACCACATCGCCTCCGCCTGACCCCATGAAGACACTGGAAAAACAGCTTGCAGCCACCAGAATGATGATGACCATGGAGGTGGTTCTGGCCGTGTTGAACACAGCGGAAACCAGACCGGACCAGGTGAATTTTCCGTAAGCCACCGTCATGAGTAATGCCAGAATGGCCCCGACGCCTGCCGCTTCCGTGGGGGTGGCAACGCCCATGAATATGGATCCGAGGACGCCTATGATCAGGATCATGGGGGGTATCAGTGATTTGGTGACCATCACCGTGATTTCCCATTTCGTGACTGCTTGCAGTTCCTCTTTGGAGATGGCCGGACCATCCTGGGGTTTGAAATAGCACCGGAGCAGAATATAGACGATATAAAGGCCGGACAGGATAAGTCCGGGAACGACCGCGCCGGCAAAGAGCTTGCCCACCGAAACGCTGCCCTGGTCCGCCATGACCACCAGCATGATGCTGGGAGGAATGAGGATGCCAAGGGTGCCGCCCGCGCAGATGCTTCCGCAGGCAAGTTTCTTGTTGTATCCATATTTGAGGAGCACGGGCATGGCAAGGAGCCCCATGGTGACCACGGATGCCCCGATAATTCCGGTACAGGCGCCGAAAAGAGTGGATACCACCACCACCGCAACGGCGATTCCTCCCCGTATGGGACCGAACAGATATCGCATGGTGCTGAAGAGACTTTCAGCCACGCCCGACTGGTCCAGCAACTGAGCCATGAATATAAAAAGAGGGATGGCCACAAGAATGTAGTTGTCCATGACGCCGAAGGTCTGATTGACGAACATGAAAAAACAACTGGGACCCCATCCGAAGTACCCAAAGATGACTGCCAGCCCACCCAAAACGAAGGCCAGGGGATGTCCTAAAAAAAGGCCGATCAGAAGACCTGCGAACATGCCGACCGCAATGAATTCCGCGCTCATATTTCCCTCCCCTTTACCGCTTGAAGAAATGCCTTGATCAAATTGGACAATCCCTGGATTAACAGCAAGGCAAAGGTGATCGGGATGACCGCCTTGATCTGGGGAACGATGGAGAGTTCGGCGGTTGGGCTCGTTTCATGCATGAGCCAGGACATCTCGGTGTAGATATATCCCTGATGCAGCATGATGATGCAGAAGGGAAAGAAAAATACCAGGTAGGTGAAACAGTCCAGTATTCCGCGCACTCTCGGGGAAAATTTCTGGGAAATAATATCGATGCACACATGGCCCTTGTAAAGGAGTGTATAGGCGGCTACCAGCATGAAGTAAGGGCCGTAAATGTAGTCTGTTATTTCAGGCGCCCATACATGGGGTCTGTCAAAAAATTTGGTGGAGATGACCTCAAAAACAACCACCGCGGTAAGGGGAATGATAAGCCACACAAATATCCTTCCTGTCCATTCGCTTATGGTATCAAGGCCTTTCAGAAAAGTCTTAAGCTGCATAGATGTTGCCTTTCTATTGAGTTGTTGTTCCATTCAAGCATGAAAAGGGAAAAAGGGAGCCGAACATAAAAAAGGCCTTTGGCGCCCTCGCCAAAGGCCTCTGACTCCGTTAATAACCCATTGTTTTGAGTTCAGCCAAGACGCTGTCCACATACACGGGCGTTCGGCCGAAACCGAACTCACCGGACATATCCCTCCACTGTTTGTACTGTTTCAGGTATTCCATCTGCGATTTCAGGACCTCGGCATAGGCCTTCGATTCTTTCGCCTTCATGATGCAGTACTGGCCAGCCAAGGCCTCGATCTTATCCAGATCCTCCTTGGGAAGCACATCTATTTCCGTCCCTGCTTTCTTAAATTGGTCAATGGCCTTGGCCGAATCGGCTTCATAGAAGGCCAGTGAATCCAGCGAAGCGGCCATGCAGGCATATCTTACTATGGCCTTGTATTCCTTGGAAAGGGTGCCCCAGGCCTTCAGGTTGATCATGGTGCCCACCTGGGAGGAAGGCTGGAACCAGCAGGGGACGCTCCAGTATTTGGTGATTTCAGCAAAGCCCATTCCAAAGTCGACACCGGGGCTGCTGAACTCGGCGCCATCCAGTTTTCCGGTCTGTACGGCCAGATAAATTTCCCCGCCGGGCATACTGATGGGGGAGGCGCCAAGCTGTTGAAGTACCCAGATGGTGGCCCTTGAAGGGGTCCTCAGTTTCAAGCCTTTATAATCAGCGATCGATTTAATGGGCCCGGTCTTTTCCGAGGTCCGGAAACCGGATTCCATGGGCGTTGCGCCAAGGGAAAAGTAGGTCATTCCGTATTTGCCCCAGAGCTTCTGCATCAGTTCAAGACCTCCGAACTGATACATCCAGGTAATGTAGTCCATATTGGTAAAGCCGAAGGGAAAGGACCCGATAAAATCAAAGGCCGGGTCTTTGGTGGCCCAGTAGCTCGGCCAGTCCCCCGCCATCTCCACGGCGCCTTTGCTGCACGCATCAAAGACTTCAAAAGATTTCATGAGGGCGCCGGCGGGAAACCATTTGATCACGAAATTTCCACCCGTCATCTCGCCCACATATTTGATCATCTGTTTTTCGCCGTACCAGAGATTAATCGATTCCGGCCATGTGGTCACCATTTTCCATCTGATTTTCTTGGCAAAGGCATTGGATCCGATGGTGAGAACGACCGACATGACGCCCAGAATAACCAACAACTTAATTTTTTTCATCTTTTCCTCCCTTTCAGATTGAAACGAAACAGTTTTGTGTGAAACCAATTATTGACCGCGTCAGCCTGGATCATCACCCCCTTTCCGACCTGTTTATTTCATCGCTTTCTTTTCGGCGTAAGTCAGCACCATACCCCCATCAAAAAGGAGGTCTCCCCCCACCAGATACTTTGCGAAACGGGAAAACCCGAACATGAAAAGGTTGGCCACCTCCACAGGCGACATCATTTCCTTGATTCTTGAGTCTCCCATCATCACATTTTTTACCACGTCTTCCGGGGTAATCCCTCTCTGTTTTGCCTGGGCCGGAATCTGGTTCAAGGCAAGGGCTGTTTTTACAAAACCCGTGCTGACGGTGAAAGAGCGGACTTTCCCATCGCCTTCCGCGGAGATGGACTGACTCAAGGCCCTCAATCCAAATTTCATGATATTGTAAACCGCTTTGTTCAAGGTGCAGATATGGCTGTGCACGGATGCCAT
>DUZB01000025.1 GCA_013349725.1 Deltaproteobacteria bacterium
CCCCTGGTTTTTGTTATGATATCCTCCGGGAGTTTTGGCGGTGGCGGTTGTTTCGGCCATCTGATTTCAATGAGGTAGTCCCTCAGAAACTGTTTATCAAAGCTTTTTTGCGGACCGCCTGGACGGTATTCATTCTCAGGCCAGAATCTGGAGGAATCCGGCGTCAATACTTCATCGATGAGTATGATTTTGCCGTCCTTTATCCCAAATTCGAACTTGGTATCCGCAACAATGATTCCTTTTTCCGCAGCAAGGGCCCTTCCCAGTTTATAAATTTCGAGACTGATTCTGCGGACCTCTCGGGCTGTCTTCTCCCCTAATATTTTTGATGCCTCTTCAAACGGTATGTTTTCGTCATGCATCCCATCGACGGCCTTTGTGGAAGGAGTAAAGATAGGCTCGGGAAGTATCTGGGATTCCTGCAATCCTTCAATCAGGGGGATGCCGCACACGCTTCCCGTGGAAAGGTAATCCTTCCAGCCGGAACCGGAGAGATACCCTCTCACAATACATTCCACCTGCAGCGGTTCCGCCTTCTGCACAAGCATACTCCTTCCTTTGAGTTCAGGTGCATACTGCCGGCAGATTTCCGGGTATTCGGAAGGTTCGCTTGTGATCAGGTGATTCGCAATGACGTTTTCCAGCTTTTTAAACCAGAACAGCGAAATTCCTGTCAGGATCCTTCCTTTATCAGGAATGGGATCATCCATAACCACGTCAAAAGCGGACATGCGGTCCGTGGCTACGATTAACAGCTTGTCTCCCACTTCATAAACGTCTCTTACTTTACCGCGTTTCAGTAGTATAAGATCTTTAAAATTACTAAATTTCACAACGTTTGAATGCATTAAAATCCTCCTATTTCCTTTAGGTATTCCCGGTAAAAACTGAGCACTTTATTCCTGAATGTCACGGTTTCATTGTATGGAGGAATTCCATCATACTGGTTTACCCTGTGCGGACCGGCGTTGTAGGACGCCAGGGCGAGGCTGATATCCCCCTTATTCTTTTCCATCATTTTTGAAAAATACCGGTACCCGAAGGCAATGGACTTGGCGGCATCCAGGCGGTCGTCCTTGCCGCTTTTCAGAAGCTCTTCCCGGTATCGGGCGAAAAGCGCCGAACTTTTCTTTTTATATTCCGTTGATTGCTGCATCCAATCCCTCGCGAGGGCGGCCTTCTCCATCATGTTCCTTTCATTAATTTCCGGAATAATGGATATGGCGGTATGGCGCGCCTTACGGTCCAGTCGCAGGAGATTCATGGCCTGGTCAAAGTAGTCAGGGTCATAGATTGTCTTCATTCCCAGGCCAATGCCGGTTTCAGGCATGATCTGGGTAAGACCGGCGGCCCCAACGTATGAGACGGCCTGTGGGTTAAAGTTCGATTCCCTTCTCATCAACGCCATGAAAAGGAGTGGGTCGGTCGGGTAGTGCCTCTTTTTCTGTTTTTCAAACAGGGGGGTCAATAATTTCATGTACGGAGATCGAGCATCTCTTTCTCCAAGTTTCCGGTAGGTTTCCCAGTTTGCTTCTATTTTTTCACTCTGCNTATCCAGGTCAAATCGTTTCCTGACATTTTCCGGTGCTTTTTTAGTAAACTGGTTGAATAGGGAATTGACGAACCTGATGTTCTCAGGGGTTAATGCCGGGGTGTTTTCGGGAAGCCCTTTGCAGATATTGTAGTATCGACCGAGACCCTCTCTTAGATTGTAAGAAGTTTCCTGGAAACACTTTTCCAGGAGTTTTTCCATTGCGCCAAGGCTGATGGCTTTATTCAACCTCTCATCAGGGTTTGCCGCGAGGTTTTGTTTATATTTCAAGAAAAAATCTTTGGCAGATTTTAACGCAAAATTATGATTGTTGGAAAACGTCCCTATTCTTTTTGTTTGTTCCTCTTTTGTTGAACCATTTTCCTCCGGCGCCATGGCTGAGACGGCTTTTGAGAAGAAGAGATCGGCCTGTTTTTTTTGATTTACACCATTTAAATAGTCGTCGTTGATGAATGCCTTGATGCCGAGAGACAGCGCTACTTCAGGGCCTATGTTCATGATTCCCGCCTCTCCCCGGTAGGTCCCATCGGCGATGCTCTGTTCATATTCTTTCAGATTGTAGTCGATGATGCTTTTCTGAAGAACCGAGAATTCGGAAGAATCAGCTCGGGACATTGCCTGAGGACAGATCCCCCAAAAAAACAGGAGGAAGAGGAAGCAGACTGTTTTCTGTGATCTTTTTCGCAAATTCATGAGATGCATGTTAACCTTGTTCCCAAATTGCCTTGATGAAAGAGAGGTGTAAATATTTTTTTATTCTACCCTTTACGTGTACTATATTCCTATTAATAATGCAAGCTGAAGAGAAATTTTTGGGCATGCTTTTTGAGGACTCCTTAGATTAGGGGACGTATGGCCGAATATGGGGCGGGGGTCCACGGATTTTTTGCGGAGGCTATGGCAGGGTGATGGAAGACTTTCGCGGTCAGAAGCCGAGGTTTTTTCTGGATGCCATGTTAGGACGGTTGAATAAGTGGCTCAGGGTTCTTGGGTATGATTCCATCTGCCGACGCATCCTTGATCAGGACCTGGCGCCCCCCCGTTTAAAGGATGGCAGGATACTGCTGACACGTCATAGGAAGAGCGCTCAGAGGCTTGAGCGGGTGCTGCTTCTGAATGGAAACCATGTGGAAAATCAACTTGCCGAACTGAGAAGTAAGCTTGAGATAGATCCTGACCGTTCCCAGTGGTTTTCAAGATGCCTTGTATGCAATACGCTTCTGACCGAGGCGCCCGCGGAAAAGATCAGAGAAAATGTCCCGGAGCATGTTTACCATGAAAACATTTTAAAAATACGCTTCTGCCGTTTCTGCGGTCGCTGCTACTGGCCCGGGACCCACAGAATCCGGATGGAGGAACAGTTGCGGCAGTGGGGCTTTTGAGATTGCTCAATAAGACTTTCCATAAAGGAGAAAGGGCTGTTTTGATGATTGACTGCAACTCTCATTCGTGTTTAACTGCTTTTTTTCAATTGGTTTCAGGTCCAAGCATCTGGACCGGTGTTTTTCTCAACGAGGGAGGACCATTATGAATATCGCCATTGTGGGTGGAGGAACCCGCTGCAGTCGGCTGCTGGATTTTTTGAATAAGCATTCCTTTGAGAAAATTCACCCAAAGATTGTGGCCATTGTGGACGAACGAGAAGATGCCCCGTGCATACCAAAGGCGAAGGCAAATGGGGTATTTGTCTCCGATGACTACAACGACTTGTTTGATCGTGATGACATAGATCTCATCGTCGAAATGACGGGAAACGAAGAGGTTTTCTATGATATCCTGCGCAAAAAGAAAAGGGAAGTTCGGGCCTTTGACCATCGCACCGCACAGCTTTTCTGGGAGGTGAGTCGCGTTTCAGAGATGCATGAGGAAACAGCAAGAGAACTGGACAAAGCAAAAACCGCTTTCAGCGTAATCATGAACGAACTGATCCAGGAAGATGTCATGATTATAGGGGCTGATTACAAAATTATAGACGCCAACGTGACACTGCTGAAAAAGGCCGGGCTGAGCAGGGATGCAATCATCGGCAGGCATTGTTATGAAATCTCCCACCACCAGGCCGCCCCTTGCGAAGGGGAACACCATCCGTGCCCGCTTCGGGACGCCCTTAAGACGGGAAAACCTTCTCTTGCTACCCACGTGCACCTGGACAGGGACGGGAAGGAGAGTTTCTATTCCATTTCCTGCTATCCTATTTATGAAAATGGAAAAGTGGTTGCCGTGGTGGAGTTATCCAAAGATATTACAAAAGATATTACTATCCAGAAGACCATGATGCAGCAGGAGAAACTTGCATCCATCGGACGGCTTGCGGCGGGAGTCGCCCACGAGATTAACAATCCCATGACGACCATTCTGACGACATCCATGTTGATGCAGGAGGAGATGGTAACGGAAGACCCCATGTACATTGAATTGCAGACGATTTCAGATGAAACTCTTCGGTGTAGAAAGATCGTGAGCAGTCTTCTCGATTTTGCCAGGCAGAGCAATCCTGTAAAGAAATTTCAGAATATCAATGACATTATTCTGGAGAGCATTACCCTGACTCGGAAGCAGGCGGCTTTCCAGGACGTACAGATCAAAACCAATCTTTCAACAGAGCTGTCGCTGATTAATGTGGATAGAGACCAGATTCAGCAGGCGCTTATCAATCTGGCCTTGAACGCCATAGAAGCCATAGAAGGGGGGGGCGAGATCACCTTTGCGACCAGGCCTTCCTCCGGAAAAAACGGTGTGGATATTCTGGTGAGCGACAACGGAAAAGGGATTTCCAAGGAGAATATGCCAAGAGTGTTTGAGCCGTTTTTTACCACCAAAGAAACAGGTACCGGCCTGGGAATGTCCGTCACCTACGGTCTGATCCAGCAACACGGGGGAGTTATCAGCGTGGAGAGTGAAATCGGCAGGGGAACTACTTTTACCATCACGTTGCCGGTGAATGGAGACGGAAAGGGGATGCATGCCAACTGAGGGTCACCGGATACTGATTATCGACGACGAGTTGAATATCTGCACCCGTTGCGTCAAAATTCTGCTCAAAACAGGATACGCGGCCCAATATGCCCTCGATGGGTATGAAGCCCTTAAAATGGTTGAAGAAAGACCTTTTGATCTGATCATTACGGACTTGAAAATGAGCAGCATGGGCGGCATGGAAGTTCTTCGCCGGGTCAAAGACGTTCATCCGGACACAATGGTTATTGTGATTACCGGCTATGCTACCGTTTCTTCCGCGGTAGAAGTCATGAAGATGGGCGCCTTCGATTACCTGCCAAAACCGTTTACTCCCGATGAACTGCGAGCCGTGGTGCACAACGCGTTGGATGCGCGGGAAGCGGAAATCCACAATCGAATTTTGAAGGAAAGAAAGGGGCCCTCTAAACCAGTAACCCATCAACTGGTCGGTTCCAGCCCCAAAATAAAAACGGTTATCAATATGGTTCAAAAGGTGGCGCCCACAGATTCCACAGTGCTTATTTATGGGGAAAGTGGAACAGGAAAGGAACTCATTGCCAGGGCGCTTCATGCCAACAGCCGCCGGAAAGAGGAGGTCTTTTTTGCCGTCGACTGCGGGGCTCTTTCGGCCAACCTTATTGAAAGCGAACTGTTCGGCTACGAAAAAGGGGCTTTCACCGGGGCCCACAAAAACAAGGATGGTATCTTTAAACTGGCCCATCGCGGCACCGTTTTTCTTGATGAGATAAGCAACGTGAGCCTGGAAATTCAAGGGAAGCTTCTTCGTTTTCTGGAAACCCGCGAATTTCTTCCCCTCGGCGCTGCCAGCGTCCAGAAAGTTGACATTCGCATCATCCTGGCGACCAATCGGGATCTTAAGGAAATGGTGGAAGAAGGAGCGTTTCGGGAAGATTTTTATTATCGGATTTATGTGTATCCCATCAGCCTTCCTCCTCTGCGAGAGAGAAAATCCGACATCCTTCCCATCGCCTATCATTTTCTTGAACAGTTCAACAGGGCCATGGGGAAACAAGTGAAGGGATTTGACCGGGAGGCCGCAAGACAGTTGTCCGATTATGACTGGCCCGGAAATGTGCGGCAATTGAGAAACATTATTGAGAGAGCTGTCATCCTGTGCGATGCAGAATTGATCAGTGCCGGTGAATTGTCCCTTACAGGCAAGATGGATAACCTCACGGAGATGGTTCCTTCCACAAATGAGGGATTGAAAAAACTCAAAAAGGAAGTCAGGCAAAGGGCCGGGGATCGGGTGGAGAAAAATTTTCTGCTTCATGCACTTGCTCAAAACGACTGGAATGCCACCCGCGCTGCAAAAAACGTTGGAATCCAACGGACCAACTTTCAAAATCTCTTAAAAAAGCACGCCATCACAAGGCCACGCCAGATTAAACCCTGAAGGGAAATCCTTCTTCCAAGTTTCATACACTGTATAATATATGCATACACTGCAGGGATATGCCTGATGAACGGATCGCTCGTTATTGCCGTTTACCGCAAAAATGCGGGAATAAGGTTTGTTTGTTAGTCTAATCAAACGGTTGCATTTTTTTGGGGGCTTATTGATGGGTGTTTTTCTCTGTGTGAGCAACCGTTTAGCACGCGGAAATATGTATTTATTTTTTATACAGTTTGAGGTTCTATCCCGAGTTAAATGTAAAAGCTGCAATGAATTCATTGCGTTATGCATGATTATTATTTCTGGCACAGATCCTGCTTTGTCTAATAGAAAAAAGTTCAAGACTCACTAAGCCAAAATGCAGGAGGGAAGAAATGGAACAACCTACCAAGATACTGGTAATCGATGATGAAAGCAGAATATGCGACAATGTGGAGAAGATTCTGCTAAAAAGCAATTTTCAGGTATCCAAAGCCGTAAGCGCAAAGCAGGCACTGGAGAAAATGGCCAAGGAGGCCTTTTCCCTTCTCATATCGGATATCGTCATGCCTGAAACCGACGGGTTGGAACTGCTTAAGATGGTCAAGGAGCAGTGGCCGTTAACCAAAGTGATCATGATGACCGCGTATGCGTCAACGGATACGGCCATGAAGGCCATCCGGATGGGAGCGCTGGATTATGTTCCGAAGCCTTTTACTCCGGATGAACTGCGAACGACCGTTGAAAAAGCACTTTCGGGCGAATTGGTTGAAGCGCCTGTAATGGGTAAAGAAAAAAAAGGCGGCCGCATCATTGACAGAGACATCCCCTTTGACCAGGAAGAAGTGGCCAAGTATACGGGGGAGGCCTATGTTGACTCGCTGGGGCCATCGGACATTCCTGTTGTGGAGGTGCGTTCAGAGGCGACCCTCCCCAATTACTGCCTTGTTGGAGAAATGGCCTGTGATATCTTTGGAAAACTGGGAAAGACCTGCAAACCCGGACTCAAGACTGCCGAGTGTCCGCAAAAAAAGGCAAAGAAAAAGGCAGCCGGAAAAGGAAAGGGATTTGATGCAAAAAAACTGATCGGAATTGATCAACCTTTTGATTATGAGTCGGTGGTTGCTGTTACCGGGCCTGAATATGTGACGAATCTGCACCAGGACGGGATCATCTTCATGCCCTACGAGCAGCTGAAGAAAAACTTTGCGGCCGTGATGGAAGAGGAAAAGGCCGAAAGTCAAGCCGTTTTCATGACGCCCATGGAGGAACCGGCCCACAAGAACATTCTGGTCATAGACGACGAAGTGGCTGTAAACAACAACATCAGGAAAATCCTCAACAAGAAAGGATACCATGTGGATCAGGCGGTTTCCAAGGCCGAGGCCCTGGAAAGGATCCATAAGCAATCCTACAAGCTTGCTCTTCTGGACCTGAAAATGCCCGGTGTTACAGGCCTCGAACTGCTGCAAGCCATTCGAGAGAAGAGGCCGGAAACCATGGTAATTATTATTACAGGGTATGCCAGTATAGAAACGGCCGTAGAAACCGCAAGAATCGGGGCCGTGGATTACCTGGCAAAGCCCTTCACCCCTGCTGAGATTCGCGACGTCACGGAAAAAGCTTTCCTCCTGGCGGCCTAACAAACCCCTTCACCCCTTCCGGCCCGAAAGAACGGCCGGGAGGGTTTTTTTTCTTTTCTCGGAAAGTTTCCCATCACCCTTATTCTTTTCCCTCCTTCAATCTTTCAAGAACCTGCGGTCTTTTTTTAGAAAAAACTGTTGACAATGTGTGACTTATTCAGATAAGAGTTCAGCATTTTCAGGTCTAACTCTAATTCATGGTTTATTTGAGGAGTCCATTCTATGTCTGATGATATGAGGGGATCCGTACTGGTTGTAGGCGGTGGGATTGCAGGGATGCAATCTGCCCTGGATCTGGCCGATTCCGGATTCTATGTATATCTGCTGGAGAAGAGCCCTTCCATAGGCGGGGTTATGTCGCAGTTGGATAAGACTTTTCCGACCAACGACTGTGCCATGTGAATTATCTCACCTAAACTGGTCGAGGTCGGCCGGCACCTGAACATCGAGCTTATTACCTATTCCGATCTGGAATCCGTAGAGGGTTCTCCGGGGAACTTTAAAGTAAAGATCAAGAAACGGGCGCGCAGTGTCAATATGGACCTGTGTACGGGGTGCGGTTTGTGTGTTGAGAACTGTCCTGTAACAAATCAGACGGGCGCCGGCGCACAGGCATAGGCCTTTCATATTTGCTTTTTTTCTTGATTAACCGAAAGAAAGTTAGGGGGTTTTTAGTGATGGATGTGGCAAAACCTGATAAAGATGCTGTGCCGGCAGAGATTGAGATAGACTATATGGAACTCGACAGGATCATTGATGATGAGTACCATTGTGACAAAGAAAACCTGATCATGATACTCCAGGCGATTCAGCGGCGTTACAACTACGTCCCCAAAGGAGCCATGAAATATCTTTCTGAGAAGATCCATGTTCCGTACAGCAAGATTTACGGGGTCGGAACCTTTTACAGTACGTTCAGCCTTGAGCCAAGAGGCAGGAATATTATTTCCATCTGTCTGGGAACCGCCTGCCATGTGCGAGGAGGCGAGAGGGTGCGGGAGAGAATTGAAGATGCCCTTGATCTCCACGGTGGAGGAACCACGGAAGATATGCGGTTTACCCTTGAGTCTGTTCGTTGCATCGGTTGCTGCAGCCTTGGGCCGGTGGTAAAGATCAATGAAGACATTCACGGCCGAATTACCGCTGATGCCGTTGCAATGACCCTGGAAGGGTATGAATAATATAGAAATGAGGCAGCAATCATGAAAATCCAGTCGAGAGCAGACATAGAAAAAATCAGCCGGGAATATATCAACGAAGTCTATTATCCGGATTACGTCAAGGTGAATATCGGCATGGCTTCATGTGGCATTGCGGCCGGCGCCAAGGCATCCTACGATAAGGGAATGCAAGTTTTTAAGGGCTCGGAAAATGTGAAGATATGCCGGACGGGGTGCATCGGTTTCTGTGAAGAAGAGCCGCTCGTGGAAATATTTGGAAAGGGAGGCCCCAGAATTGTTTACAGGCAGGTCACGGAAGACAGGATTGAAGAGGTTATTCAGGGACATCTGGAGAAAAATTTCAAAAAAGAATGGATACTGGGGCAGGTGAGAAATCCTCTGTCCATTATGGAAGAACAAAGCGAAAATCCTCAGTCCCGGGTTACCGGGCTGGAGGGTGTTCCTTATCTGGAGGATATCCCCTTTTACAGTCCCCAGGTCAAGATTGCGCTGCGAAACTGCGGGTATGTGGATCCGGATCGCATAGAGGAGTATATGGTTCGGGGTGGCTATCTTGCATTTTTCAAGGGCCTCCAGGAATTAAAACCTGCGGAAATTATCAAGACCGTAAAGGAATCCGGGCTGAGGGGTCGAGGCGGCGGCGGATTTCCCACCGGAATCAAATGGGAGACATGCGCGAAGCACGAAGGGGAGAGATTCATCATCTGTAATGCAGATGAGGGGGACCCCGGCGCCTATATGGACAGAAGCGTACTGGAAGGGGACCCACACAGCGTTATTGAGGGGATGCTTATTGCGGGTCTGGCTATCGGTTCCAGCCAGGGGTTCATGTATGTGAGGAACGAGTACCCCCTGGCCGTCAAGCGCCTTGTGACCGCTATCAGGCAGGCCCGGGAATACGGCCTGGTTGGAAACAACATAGGCGGTTCCGACTANCACTTCGATATCCATATCTCTACGGGCGCAGGGGCCTTTGTCTGCGGTGAATCAACGGCATTGATGGCCTCTCTGGAAGGTACTGTGGGGAGACCAAGGGCAAAGTACGTCCATACGGTGGAAAAGGGTTTTCGTGGAGGTCCATCAAATCTGAACAATGTGGAAACCTATGCCAATGTTCCGGTTATCCTGCAGAAAGGCTCCGAGTGGTTTGCCTCCATGGGTACGAAACACAGCAAAGGAACGAAGGTATTCAGCCTGGTGGGAAAGGTGAAAAATACCGGTCTGGTGGAAGTCCCCATGGGGATCTCTCTGAGAGAGATTGTTTTCGATATCGGAGGAGGCGTTCCAAAGAAGAAAGAATTCAAAGCAGTGCAGACAGGGGGGCCATCCGGAGGATGTATTCCTGAAAGATACCTTGACCTGCCGGTCGATTTTCAGAGGCTGGCCGAAGTGGGTTCCATTATGGGTTCGGGCGGCATGATCGTCATGGACCAGGATACCTGTATGGTGGATGTTGCCCGATATTTCCTCGATTTTCTCAAGGAAGAATCGTGTGGTCAGTGTACCCCCTGCAGGGAAGGCGTTACACAGATGCTGGAGATATTGAAAGACATCTGTGCGGGGGAAGGGAAAGAGGGCGACATCGAACTCCTTGAAGAACTGGGGTCCATGGTTCAAAAGGCGTCTCTCTGCGGGTTGGGAACTTCCGCGCCAAACCCGGTACTCACAACCATCCTTTACTTCCGTGACGAATATGAAGCGCACATTCGGGAAAAGAAATGTCCGGCAGGGGTTTGCAAGAACCTTTTTCATTATGAAGTCGACCAGGAGGCCTGTAACGGATGCGGGGTTTGCGGCCGCAAATGCCCCCAGGAGGCCATAACCGGAGAGAAGAAAAAGCCGCACTTTCTGGACCAGAGCAAGTGTATCAAGTGTGGCATCTGTTACGATGTTTGTAAGTTCAATGCCATTGCCATTCAATAGCAGGGATCAGAAGAAGGGTGACATCTATGATTACTTTAAAGCTTAACGGGAAAACAATTAAGGCGGAAGAAGGAGAATATATCCTGCAGGTTGCCGGAAGAAACGGGGTGGACATACCATCTCTGTGTCTTCACAAAGCCAGTGAACCTGCCGGTATGTGCCGGTTGTGCACGGTGGAAGTTTTTGACGGTCGGAGGACGCGCTTTGTCACTGCGTGCAATTATCCTGTGTGGGAAGGCATGGAAGTGAAGACCGACACAGAGGATGTCCATCAGGTTCGGAAACTGCTGATGGAGTTGCTTCTTGCGCGGTGCCCCGAGGTCCCCTATGTGAAAAATATTGCAGCGAAATACGGTATCCACGAATCGCGCTTCAAGAAAAAGGACGATGACTGTATTCTTTGCGGTCTCTGTGTGCGCATTTGTGAGAGGATGGGAAACAGCGCCATATCCCTTACCGGAAGGGGTGCGGATATGAAAGTGGATACCCCTTTTCACGAGCAGACGGATTTCTGTATGGGATGCGGCGCCTGCGCCTATATCTGCCCCACCGGGCACATCAAGCTTGAAGATATCACCAAAAAAGATGTAAAACCGATTCCATCAGAATATGATATGGGCCTGAAGGGAAGGAAACCGATCTATGTTCCCTATGCCCAGGCCATACCGAACATTCCCGCCATTGACCGCGACACGTGCATTCATTTCAAAACGGGAGAGTGCAAGATATGCACGGAGTTCTGCGGCGTGAACGCAATTGATCATTCGCAGGAAGATGAAATCGTCGAATTGAATGTCGGGTCTATTATTCTTGCCCCGGGTTTCCAGCCTTTTGATCCTTCCAAGTTTGATACCTACAGTTACGCCAAACACCCGAATGTGATCACGTCCATGGAGTTTGAGAGAATCCTGTCGGCCTCCGGCCCGACCCTGGGACATTTGGTGCGTCCGTCCGATCACAAGGAACCCAAGAAAATCGCGTGGCTCCAGTGCGTGGGTTCAAGGGATATCAACCGTTGCGATCATGGGTTCTGCTCATCGGTCTGTTGCATGTACGCCATCAAGGAGGCGGTCATTGCAAAGGAACATTCGGGGAGCGACCTGGACTGTTCCATCTTCTATATGGATATGCGGACCCATGGCAAAGATTTCGAAAGATACTACGATGATGCCCGAGAAAAACACGGCGTGCGGTTTATCCGTTCGAGAGTTCATACCATCGATTCCGTTGAAGAGGGCGATGAATTAATCATGAAGTATGCCACCGAATCGGGAGAATTCGTAGAGGAACTTTTTGACATGGTGGTTCTCTCTGTGGGGATGGAAACGCCTCCCGAACTCTCGAAGCTGGTCTCCAAACTCGGTATAGAGCTTACCGAGGGGGATTTTTGTCAGACCGATTCTTTCCATCCCGTGGCTACTTCCCGGGAGGGCATCTACGTGTGTGGCGCTCTTGCGGGACCAAAGGACATTCCCCAGTCGGTGATAGAAGCCAGTTCTGCCGCGGCTGAGGCGGGGGCTCTCTTGAGCGGGGCAAGAAACACGCTCACCAAAACCAGCGAGGTTCCCGAAGAGCGAAACGTTACAGGGGAACGGCCGCGGATCGGGGTGTTCGTATGCCATTGCGGCATCAATATCGGGGGGGTAGTGGACGTACCCGCCGTGCGCGATTATGCCTCTTCCCTGCCTTATGTGGAATATGTGTCGGACAATCTCTATTCCTGCTCGCAGGATTCCCAGGAAGCCATTTCTCAGGTGATCGAGACGAACAACCTGAACCGTATTGTAGTGGCGGCATGTACGCCCAAGACCCATGAGCCACTTTTTCAGGAAACCCTGACCAGCGCGGGGTTAAATAAATATCTCTTCGAGATGACCAATATCCGAAACCATGACTCCTGGGTTCATAAAGATGATCCGGAAAAAGCTACTGAAAAAGCAAAGGATCTGGTTCGTATGGCGGTGACCAAGGCGGCCCTGGTGGAACCTTTACAGGAAGCGGAAGCGGCTGTCGACCAAAGGGCACTCGTGATCGGCGGGGGCATTTCCGGCATGGCTGCGGCAAAGAGCCTGTCGGCGCAAGGCTATGAAGTGTGCCTTGTGGAAAGGGCTGCCTCCCTTGGAGGACAGGCCCTTTCTCTCCATAAGACCTGGAAGGGAGAAGATGTTCAGGAAAATCTGGCGGATCTGATTGGTTCGGTGGAGACAGACGGCAACATCGATCTTCGTTTAGGGACCGAGCTGAGTAACGTGGAAGGATTTGTCGGAAATTTCAAGACGACCCTTGCTTTCGAGGGAAAAGAAGAGGTCATAGAACATGGTGTGGCGTTTATTGCCACGGGGGCGAGCGAGTTCAAGCCCCGCGAATATCTTTACGGGGAAGATCCGCGCGTCATTACTCATCAGGAACTGGATAAGAGATTTATAGAAAATGATCCTTCTCTAAAGGAGATGAAGTCTGCCGTATTCATCCAATGCGTGGGTTCCAGGGAGGCGGAAAGGCCCTATTGTTCGAGAGTATGTTGCACTCATTCCATGGAGAGCGCACTTCACCTGAAAGAGATCGACCCGGAAATGGATGTGTACATTCTGTACAGGGATATTCGGACCTACGGGGAGAGGGAAACCCTCTACAGAAAGGCACGGGCTGCCGGTGTCCTTTTTTTCAGATTCTCGACGGACCAAAAGCCCCGCGTCACTGTCGGTCAGGATTGCCTTGAAATTGAAGTGATCGATCACATTCTTGAAAAGCCGGTACTCCTTAAGGCGGATCTGGTTTCCCTCGCTACGGCCATTGTCCCGTACAAGGACGAAAAACTTGCCCAGTTTTTTAAGATTCCCATGAATGAAAACGGCTTTTTTGTAGAGGCCCATGCCAAGTTAGGGCCCTCGCAGTTTGCGACGGATGGTGTTTTCCTCTGTGGGATGGCCCATTATCCTAAACCCATTGATGAGTCGGTGGCTCAGGCGCAGGCGGCCGCCTCCCGGGCGATTACCCTGCTTGCCAGGAAAAAAATTCGGGTGAGCGGCGCCATTGCACAGGTGAATTTCGGGTCATGCAGCAGTTGTGGCGTCTGCATCGATGTGTGTCCCTATTCGGCCCCGTCTTTTGTAAAGGAAGGACGTTTCAAGGGCAAGGCAGAGATCAATCCGGTCCTTTGCAAGGGTTGTGGACTGTGTGTGGCCTCCTGCAGATCCGGCGCTTTGAATCTGAAAGGATTTGGAGAAGACCAGATTCTTGCCATGATAAACGAAATATAGGTGTACGATTACGGTTCTGAAAAGGATCAAACGCATAGGAGATGAAGGAATGAGTGACTGGGAACCTAAAATTACGACGTTTCTCTGTAACTGGTGTAGTTACGGCGCCGCTGATCTGGCTGGAGTCAGCCGTTTTCAGTATCCGCCTAATTTCAGGATTATCCGAGTTCCGTGTTCAGCCAGGGTGAGCCCTAAATTTGTACTGGCTGCCTTTCGCCATGGATCTGATGGCGTATGGGTTTCCGGCTGACATCCCGGCGACTGCCATTACCTGGAGGGTAATTACTACGCAAGACGAAAATTCGCCATGTTGAAGGGCCTGCTGGAACATACAGGTATTGAACAGGGGAGGCTCAATTTTTCATGGATTTCCTCGGCGGAAGCCACCAAATTTGTTGAAGTGGCGAGAAATGTGGCGAAAGAGGTAAAAGGACTGGGTCCTGCCGGATATTTCATCAAGAAAAGAGCTGAGGTGGCATAATGCTCAAATATACTGAAAAAATAAGGGAAACCGCTTCAAAATTGCTGAAAGACAAAACGGTTGACGTCTTTATCGGATACAGAAAGGGTACCGTTCCCATGATGAATGAGCCGGTTCTGGTCAATGATCCGGAAAAAGTCGACCAGCTTTACTGGGATAATTTCTGCGGCCTGAATTTGTGCAACTACCTCACGAAACGGAACGGAAAAATCGGTATTGTGGCAAATGGTTGTAATTCGCGCAACATCGTTACCCACATCATTGAAAACCAGATCAAGAGAGAACAGCTCTATATTGTGGGGATACCCTGTGAGGGGATGATCGATCACAGGGCGGTTTCGCGGGTGGTAAAACAGGAGGAAATTCTGGAGATAGAGCAGGATGGTTCGACATTCACCGTAAAAGGGGCAACCTTTGAGGAAACCTTGGAAAAAAGGAAGTATCTGCAAAGGAACTGCTCTACCTGCACCCATCATAACCCGGTCATCTATGACGAAATGTTAGGGGTGGAGGTGGAAGAACCGTCCGGTATAGACCCCTATGAGGATGTGAAAAAGATAGAGCAGATGGGTTCTGAACAGAAGCAGGGTTTTTTTACCAATCTCATAGCGCGATGTATACGTTGCTATGCCTGCCGTAACGCCTGTCCTTTATGTTACTGCCCCACCTGTTTTGTGGATGAATCCGCGCCGCAATGGGTTGGAAAGAGCACTGATCCGACAGATACCATGACCTTCCATTTCCTCAGGGCGTATCACTGTGCCGGCCGATGCACGGACTGTGGGGCCTGTGAAAGGGTCTGTCCCATGGGNATTTCCATGAGACAATTTACAAAGAAACTCAATAAAGACGCCCAGGAACTTTTTTCATGGGAGGCGGGACTTACATTGGAGAAAAGGCCTCCATTGGATGTTTACAGACCGGATGACTATAACGACTTCATAAAATAAGGCGAAAGAGGTTCATACCATGACAGACAAGATATTCACCAGGGAAGAGTGGGTGAAGGCCCTTGAATTATTGAAAGGCAAGTACAGGGTGTTTGTCCCGGCAAAGGATGGTGATTTCCATAATTTCTTCTCCCTGGAGGATGGAAAAAAGCCTGATTTTGATTATCAAAATACCAGAAAGTCTCCCAAATCCGTTATTTATCCCCAATCGGAAAGGATGTTTGAATACAGTCTGGATGAGGCGGACCCTGATGTGAACATATTGAAAGAATCTCCTAAGGACTACTCCGCTCAGGCAGTTGTTGGGATAAGGCCCTGCGATGCGCAGGCTTTTCAGATTGTAAAGCGCAATTTCGACAACCCTGAATTCAAGGATCCCTGGTGGGTGCAGCACTTTGAGTCCACTACTCTGATAGGTCTTGGCTGCAATGAGCCCTGTGACACATGTTTTTGCACGGAAGCGGGAGGAGGGCCATTTCATGAAAGCGGGCTTGATGCGCTCATGGTTGACCTGGGGGATCAATTTCTGATTCGAACCCTGACCGACAAAGGGGAGGTTTTCCTGGGAGAAATCGGTGGAGGAATGCCAGCGGACGATGCTGCGATAAAATCGGCCGAAGAGCTTGCTTCAGCAGCTCCTGGAAAGATCAAGGCCAAAGTTCCCACAGACAAGCTGAGGGGCAAGGTCATAAACGAGCTTTTTGATGCCCCTTTCTGGGAAGATGCCGCCTTTGCCTGCCTGAATTGCGGTACATGCACATACCTTTGTCCGACCTGCTGGTGTTTCGACATTCAGGATGAAATTCAAGGGAAAGCCGGGGACAGGATGAGAAACTGGGATTCCTGCATGTTCCCTCTTTTTACCCTGCACGGTTCCGGGCACAATCCCAGAGACAACAAACTTCAGCGCGTAAGACAGCGCTTTATGCACAAGTTGAAATATTATGTGGACAAGTATGACAAGGGGATTCAATGTTCCGGGTGTGGGCGCTGCGTACGGTATTGCCCGGTCAATATTGATATACGGGGCGTCTGCAAGGTTATGAATGATTTTGCGTAGCGCAGGGAGCATGGCGCGATAACGCATAGCGCATAGCGCAGAGAGCATGGCGCATAGCGCAGATAATATGAAATTCAACGCCGGGCGGATAAGGTCTGGCACAGATACTTGAAACTGCAAGCTTTGCGCCTGGCGCCATGCGCTTTGCGTAAAAAAGAGGGGGTGTTCCATTGGAAAATCCGTATTTACCCTATCCCGTAAGAATAGACAAAATCACCACGGAAACAGAGGACAGAAATCTAAAAACCTTCCGGTTCGTTTTTCTTGATCCGGCAGATGAGAGCAGATTCGCTTATACTCCAGGACAGTTTGCAGAGCTGTCTATTGCGGGAAAAGGGGAGATTCCGATCGGCATTGCCTCCTCGCCGACGGAAAAAGGGTTTGTCGCATTTACCGTGAACAAGACCGGATTGGTTACCAAGCATTTGCACAACATGAAAGAAGGGGATATCATGGGTATCCGTGGTCCTCTGGGCAACTGGTATCCCTGGAATGAGATGGAAGGGAAAAATGTGGTGATCATCGGCGGGGGATTTGCTTTCACCACGTTGCGGTCCAGTATCATTTATATGCTGCAACCTGAAAACAGACCTAAGTTTCAGGACATTACCGTGGTGTATGGGGCCAGGGCGCCGGGGATGCTGCTCTACAAGAATGAACTGGCGGAATGGGAACAGCGGGATGATATCCATATGCACATTACCGTGGATGGAACCGATGATCCCGACTGGAAATACAACGTAGGTTTTGTTCCTACCATAACGGAACAGAAAATCACCAGTGCCCAGAATGCCATTGCTATCGTTTGCGGGCCGCCAATCATGATAAAATTCACACAGCCCGTCCTGGAAAAGCTGGGATTCCCTCCGGAGAGGATCATTCTTTCCCTTGAGATGCGCATGAAGTGCGGCATTGGTATCTGTGGACGCTGCAATATCGGGGACCAGTATGTTTGTAAGGATGGCCCTGTGTTCCCTTTGGCTCAACTGAAGGAAATGCCTTCGGAATATTGACATCTAAAATCTGCAATTAGCTAACCGCTAATGGCTATGAGCTAACCCTTTGTGTTTTCGTGTGGGTTTCACTCTTCAAGCTGTTCTGCCAAAATAATCCGTTTATTCCGGAACTGTATGTTCCGGTTGATATGAAACAGGAACCCTGGATTCTTTTTAGTGGATTTTGTTTTAAATCAAATAGTTAGCTGTTTTTCCTTTCGGGCGGGAGCCAGATCGAAAAAACCGGGATATTTTTGTTCAGAATTTTCAGTTCCGAGCGGGGTTTCCGGAAACTGACAATCTCAAGTATATCAATATGTTGTTTATGTGGCATAGTCTTTGCTTGAGTGCCCCTTTTTGGAGAAGACATCTGTAGCATTTTCCCTGAATGTGGAAGTGAAAATGATCTCTCTGATCCCATGAAACATTTATGAGAAAGGAATGGAATGAATGGAATTTATTGATAATTCTGGTGAAATGGTTTTTTCGGGCTCAGTCATGGCGACGGAATGGGATGATGATGACAACATCACAGCCCTGGAGATCCTATCCGAGGACGAATATTACTTTGTTGAAAAAAATGCACTGTGGGATGAGCTGGTTGACCTCTGGCAGGAGGATGTTGAAATTACAGGAATTGTGACGGAAGAAAGAGACGGAAGTAAGAGAGTTCTCATTACGAGTTATGAAATCTTAGATGAAATCAACTACGATGACGATGATATTTTAGGGTATGATGAGATAGATGATGGACTCCATGACGATATGTATTTTGATGAGGAAGAGGCTGAAGTCCAATATCTTACCTATTGAAATGAGGTGTTTTCGCCATGGAAAAAATGAACACAGCGATGGCCGGCTCCATGCGGATTTCCCTGCAAAATGCTCTGGTAGATGTGCAGGATATGTATATGCCCTCCGAGGATGAGCCGTATATGAGTGAGCAACAGCTTGCTTATTTCAAAGAAAAACTGATCCACTGGAGAGATCAGCTCCTGGAGGAGTCGCAGTCTACAATAAACATGATGAAGGAGGAATCCGTAAAAGAGGTGGATTTGTTGGACCAAGGCGCCTTTGAATCCTACATGAATGTTAAACTCAAAACAAGCACTCGTTATTACAAATTGATTCACAAAATTGACGCGGCTCTGGAAAGG
>DUZB01000026.1 GCA_013349725.1 Deltaproteobacteria bacterium
ACTAAGGTTGCCTGCTTTCGTTTTTGTAGCGATGGTGTTATTGGATCGCAAAGACGGTAATAGGTATCGTACTGCTGGATGTTATTAGGACTCATGTTGAAGAAAACAACGTCTTCGAAAACCTGCCGGTCTTGGTTCCATATGAAGGAAGCAAGATAATCAGCCTGCATAAGAGACAATAACTCTTCAGAGATGCACTCGCGAAAAACCTTTTGGTCATGACTCCTCGATAGTTTTTCGAGGATCGAAAAGAGAAGCTTTAACTCACCCGCGTTTAGATTTGAGAATTCGCTTTCCATTTTCCTATCATAGTAATCGTGAGCGGATAATGTCTGTGTTTAAAATTTTTTCACGTTCGGAGCTTCGTTTTAGAAGAAGATGTTACTCCTGACGGAATGGGTCATATACCATCAGAAGCGGAGAAAGCAGAATTTGAGATGCTTTTTCATGAATTGAGAAAACTTCATATTTAGAGTAACCACTTGATTGATTAAACAATATAGTCTTCTCCGGGTCAAGAAAAATCGGTCCTCCAAAAACTGAGGCCTTTTTGTTAGCAGAATCTGGGATGTTTCTTGCTGGACTCTTTCCTCTCAAACAAACCCGGGTCGTTGGTGCAAGGTATATGCCTTTTTCTACTTCGTGGTTTCGCAAGCGCCAAAACGTCTGAGGAAGTTGAGACTTCGCACTATAAATTTGGGCAGGCTGTTTGGCAAGATTTTGCTCCATGGCTGCATTGCAATACCTGCCATATGCATCAGACAGTGAAAAAGTTGACATGAAGACTCAAAAGTTCATCTGAGCATGATTTAACTTACCGAATCAACGCCCCCACATCTTGTGGTCGTGTCCCCGATTGGCTATCGCCACATGATGCTGGCATTCCTATCATCATAGGTGAATTTTGATATTTTTAAAAATGGTGAAGAATTGTTCTGTCAGCCTTAACCTGGAAATTCGGTTGATATACCCTCAGAAGACAAAATCCCCATGCACCAAATCAAACCCTTGAGTTTCCTCACAACATAAAGTAATTTCATCCATTATGATCACAAAAAACCTATCAGGCGGCCAAACAGAGGCAGCCTGATTGAAAAGATGAATAGAGAGATATCCAAGGGCAGTAAAGCAAGGATCTGTGTTTAAAGAAAAAAATATTGACAGGTGAATATCTGTTTTCTGTAAATATATGGTTGAATACTTCATGGAAAATGTTATACTGTCGGTATATTCTTAAGTATCGGCACAGATGCAGAAACTGAAATATCTGGGAGGTTTGGAAATGGCAAAGAGAACAAAGAAGGAAAACACCGGCAAAATTGCGCGACAAAAGATAACTCTTTTTTTAGAAGCACCGGAAGCTGAAGTCGTGTCCCTGATGGGAGATTTCAATCAATGGGATGAGAAAAAGCATCCCATGAAAAAAAGTGCGGACGGCGTCTGGGAAAAGATCATCATGGTTCCGGAGGGAAGTTACGAATACCGTTTTCTTGTGGATGGGGAATGGCGGAATGATCCGGCCAACAGTCAGGTTTGCGCCAACCGTTTCGGCACCTTGAATAATGTTTTGAAGGTACTTACCAAGGGGTAAACCCCTCCGCCCTCCCGCTTTCAAGTTGGACACACCCTCCTGGCCTAATGGCAAGGGGGAAATCGCCCTGCTACCTCCATGTTTTTCCTGCCTTGAGGCAATGGTCAGCCGCGGGAGCCAATCTCAAAACGCCCCCTTTTGCTCTCCGAGGCGTAGGCTCGCCTCTACGAGCCAAGGGCCCGATCTCTGCGTCAGGCTCAAATTTCAATCCTCGAAATATGAAATCCCGCTGTAGCGGGATTCCTGTGGTTGAAATTTTCGCCTTCTTTGATCTCGAACAAAATTGAACATTTTGAAACTGGCTCCGGGCGGCAATATTTATATTGCCAATTCCTTCAAATGTGTTATGTTAAAAAGTTATAAATTGTACCATGATTCCTGAGAAAGGCAGTGTGAATTTATCGTGTCTCACCACGAGTCCACAGAGAAATTTTTGTTGTACTTGAAGGACATAAAGGGCTGTTCTCCTTACACTCTCAGGAGTTATCGCACGGACTTGGAGCAGTTTGTTCATTTTGTAGAAAACAGGGAGTCCAATTCGGGGCAGGGGAAGGAAAAAGGCATTGCGGTCGGGTCTGTTGACTCTCTGGTTGTGAGGGAATATCTGGGGAGTCTTTACGGGCGGTTGAAAAGAACGTCCATTGCTCGAAAACTTTCCGTCGTCAGATCCTTTTTTCACTTTCTGGAAAAGGAAGGCTCTGAATGCGGGAATCCCGCGGCGGAAATCAGGACCCCCAAGCTGGAGAAGGTTATTCCTCCCTATCTGCCTGTGGATGATGTCTTCAGGTTGCTTGAGAGGCCTGACCGGAAGAAGCCGTTAGGGACGCGGGACCTTGCCATTCTCGAAGTGCTCTACTCCTGTGGATTCAGGGCAGGGGAACTGGGGAGTCTCAATGTGGGAGATGTGGATTTCCAGGGCCGTCTGGTGAAAGTTACGGGCAAGGGAAACAAGGAACGGATTGTTCCCATTGGTCGTAAGGCACTGGGCGTGGTGAAAGAATATTTGGAGACGACCGGGAGGCTGAGGGGAAAGAGCGGGGACTTCGTGCCGGAGAGCCCGCTTTTCATCAATTTTCGCGGCGGTCGTCTTACCACGAGAAGCATGGGAAGGATCATCAAAAAGTACGTTATCGATGCCGGTTTGCCTTCCGATATCAGTCCCCATTCCATGCGACATTCTTACGCGACCCACCTTCTGGATGGGGGGGCTGATCTTCGTTCGGTTCAGGAACTGCTAGGCCACGAGAGCCTGTCTACAACGCAGAAATATACCCATGTGAGTATTGACAGACTAATGGAAGTGTACGATAAGGCGCATCCGAGACATTGATGGGGACATTGATGGAGAGGGGTTTTTTTTATGGCGGAATTGAATTCTGGAATGATCCGGGCCACTACGATCCTTGCTGTCAGGAAAAACGGCAGGTGCGTGATGGCGGGAGACGGTCAGGTGACCCTTGGGGACACCATTATGAAGCACAGGGCAACAAAAGTCCGGCGCATGTACGATGACAACCTGCTGGTTGGTTTCGCGGGGGCTGCCGCTGATGCCTTCAACCTTCTTGAAAAGTTGGAGGGGAAGCTGGAAGCCTGTAACGGAAACCTCACACGGGCGGCGGTGGAATTAGCCAGGGACTGGAGGACGGATAAGATCCTGCATAAGCTTGAGGCTCTGATTTTGGCCATGGATGATGAACATACCTTCATCATTTCGGGAACAGGGGATGTGATCGAGCCTGACGAAGCAGTTGCCGCCATCGGATCAGGAGGGCCTTATGCGATGGCAGCCGCACGTGCGTTGGTGGAACATTCTGATCTCGAGGCGGATGTGATTGCCCTTGAGGCCATGAAAATTGCCGCCTCCATATGCCTTTATACAAATGATCAGATAATTGTTCATGAACTGGAGAAATTAAGTGATAATGGATAAAGAAGGGAAGAATGAGGAACGTTTTGCAGGAGTTTTAACCCCGCGTGAGATCGTATGCGAGCTGGACAAGTATATTATCGGGCAGCATGACGCAAAACGTTCCGTGGCCATCGCTTTGAGAAACAGGTGGAGACGTCAGCAGGTTTCCGGCGATCTGAGGGACGAAATAGCTCCCAAGAACATCATCATGATTGGGCCCACCGGAGTCGGTAAAACGGAGATCGCAAGACGGTTGGCCCGCCTTGCCAATTCCCCTTTTATGAAAGTGGAAGCGACAAAATTTACAGAAGTGGGCTACGTGGGCAGGGACGTGGAATCAATGATCAGAGATTTGACCGAACTTGCCGTGAACATAGCCAAGAAAGATGAGCAGGAAAAGATTCAGCCAAAAGCCCGTGAGATGGCTGAGGAGCGTTTGTTGGATATCCTTCTTCCCAAAAAGAGTGAGCCTGAAAAAGACGAAGAGGACCCGGATAAGGAAAGAATCCTGGAGGTGGTCAAGTCCGACAAAGCCGGGACGTCTTCAACGAGGGAAAAGCTTCGACGCATGCTCAGAAGCGGGAAAATGGATAAACGCTATGTGGAACTTGAGGTGACCAGCTCCAATACCCCCATGGTGGAAATCTTTTCCAGTTCGGGCATCGAGGAAATGGAATTTAATGTGAAGGAGATGTTCGGCAACATCTTTCCGCAAAAGAAAAAGAAACGGCGTGTAAAGATCCAGGAAGCCCTCGAGATCCTGTTTCAGGAAGAATCCCAGAAGTTGATCGATATGGATAATGTGATCGAAGAGGCCATTCGCATCACCGAGCAGAACGGGATCGTTTTCCTGGATGAACTGGACAAGGTGGCCGGGTCGGATTCTTCCTACGGAGGCCCTGACGTCTCGCGGGAAGGGGTGCAGAGAGATCTCCTTCCCATTGTCGAAGGTTCCACGGTTGCCACCAAATACGGGATGGTGAAGACGGATCATATCCTGTTTATTGCAGCGGGGGCTTTTAATGTGAGCAAACCTTCCGATCTGCTGCCGGAGCTTCAGGGCCGATTCCCCATTCGGGTTGAGCTGGACTCCCTTTCCATGGATGATTTTATCAGGATACTGCTGGAACCCAAGAATGCCTTGATCATACAATATAAGGCCCTTCTTGCCACGGAGGGGGTCGAGCTTGTATTCGAAGAGGATGCGGTCAGTGAAATTGCCCGCATGGCCAGCGAGGTGAATGATCGTATGGAAAATATCGGTGCGCGCCGGTTGCATACGGTCATGGAGAAGCTGGTGGATGAAATCTCGTTTGATGCCCCCGACCTGGATGAAAAGAAGGTGGTCATTACGAAAGAGTATGTGGAGAAAAAGCTTTCAGATATTTTAGAAGATGAAAATCTGAGCAGGTATATTTTGTGATTTTGGATTTTGGATTTAAGAAAAGAAGCAATCGTCGTTAATCGTTCCAAATGAAGAGGGCATATGATAACGGATCGTGAAAGGGCAAATATCCTTATTGAGGCTCTTCCCTATATCCAGCGTTTTAACGGGTCGACCATTGTGGTGAAATATGGCGGCCATGCCATGGTGGATGAGAAACTGAAGCAGGATTTCGCCCTCGATATTATTCTCATGAAGTATGTGGGGATGAACCCCGTGGTTGTTCACGGGGGTGGGCCTCAGATCGGGAGTTTTTTGAAAAGGCTTTCCATTGAGTCTGAGTTTGTGGACGGCATGCGGGTTACCGACAGCCAGACCATGGATGTGGTGGAAATGGTCCTGGTAGGGAAAGTCAACCAGGAGATTGTGTCCCTGATTAATGGGAATGGAGGGCGTGCAGTAGGCTTGTCGGGAAAAGACGGTGGCCTGATTTTGGCGGAAAAAATGAAGTATATCAAGGCCGGGGGGCAGGATCAGGCTCCGGAAATTATTGATATGGGAATGGTCGGCGCCATTACTTCAGTGGACAGCAGAGTCCTTCTGGAACTGATGAAAAGCGGGTTCATACCGGTCATTGCCCCCGTTGGCGCCGGAAATAAGGGCGAGACCTATAATATCAACGCCGACCTTGTGGCGGGCAAAATAGCGGCCTCACTGAAGGCGAGAAAACTGGTTCTCATCACGGATACGGAAGGGGTGCTTGGCAGGGATGGCAAACTGATATCCACCCTGAAGAAAGAAGAAGCGATCGAGATGATCGGCAGCGGCGACATCAAAGGAGGAATGATTCCCAAGGTGAAATGTTGCATGGATGCCCTTTCAGAAGGCGTTCGAAAAGCGCATATCATTGACGGGCGGGAGCCGCATTCCATTCTGTTGGAGATTCTCACAAAAATAGGGATTGGCACGGAGATTGTGCAGTAGTCAGAATTTTGGTCCTGCAAAGCGGGATTGGAATTTGGAATTATGAAATGAATTCCAGCTTTTGAGGCGGAGATTGTAAGATGATGGATACGATGCAGCGGGCGGATAAATATATGTTTCAGACCTATGGCCGGTTTCCCCTGACTCTGGTTCGGGGCGAAGGGTGCCGGGTCTGGGATGAAGAAGGGAAGGAGTATCTTGATTTTGTGGCGGGCATTGCCGTCTGCGCTCTTGGGCACAGTTCCCCTGTGGTAACCAGGGCGCTGGAAGAGCAGTCCAAAACCCTTGTACATGTTTCAAACCTTTACTATACCAGGCCCCAGACGGATCTGGCTCAACTGCTGGTGGAGAATTCTTTTGCGGACCGTGTCTTTTTCTGCAACAGCGGGGCGGAAGCCAACGAGGCGGCCATTAAACTGGCAAGGCGCTATTCAAGCGAAAAATTCGGGGCGAACCGTCATGTGATCATTTCCATGGAAAATTCGTTCCATGGAAGGACCATGGGCACCCTTTCGGCTACGGGCCAGACGAAGATTCAGGCCGGATACGACCCCCTCCTTCAGGGTTTCAAATTTGTGCCCTTTAACGATAGTTCCCGTCTTGCGCAGGCTGTGGACGAAACTGTCTGTGCCGTCATCCTTGAACCTATCCAGGGGGAGGGAGGGGTTATCTGCCCCGACGAGGGGTATCTGAAGGCCGTTCGGAAATTGTGCGACGAAAAAGGGATTCTCCTGATTTTCGACGAAGTTCAGGTGGGCATGGGAAGGACGGGGAAACTTTTTGCCCATGAACATTATGGGGTTGTCCCTGATATCATGACCCTGGCAAAGGCCCTGGGAAACGGCCTTCCCATAGGCGCCATGCTTTCAACCGACCAAGTGGGGGCGGCATTCGGACCGGGGAGTCACGCCACCACATTTGGTGGTACGCCTCTCGCTACCGCTGTTTCAAAAGCGGTTTTAGAGAGCCTTCTTCAGGATGGATGGATAGAGAACGCACGATTGATGGGGGAATATTTCAGGGAAAAACTGGAAAACCTCGCAGGCAAATATCCATTCATCAGGGATGTCAGAGGCGCCGGTCTCATCGTGGGCGTCGAACTGGAAGGGTCGGCTGCGCCGGTCGTGGAAGCCTGCCGCAAAGAAGGGTTTCTGATTATCGCTGCGCATGAAAAGGTGCTTCGTTTCGTGCCCCCCCTGATTGTTCAAAAAAACGAAATAGACCTGCTGGTGGATGCCCTTGACAGGATATTCGCCGGAATGAATAATAAGGGAGATGAAAATTGAACGACAAAATCAATAAAATTGTACTGGCTTATTCCGGTGGTCTGGATACTTCGGTTATCCTGAAATGGTTGAAGGAGACCTATCAGTGTCCTGTTGTGGCCTATGCTGCTGATTTAGGCCAGGGGGAAGAACTTAGCGGCATCCGAGAAAAGGCTTTGAAAACCGGGGCCGATGAAGTGGTTATTGACGATCTGACCGAGGAATTTGTCGAGAATTTCGTATGGCCTGCCCTCAGAGGCAACGCCATTTATGAATCGACCTATCTTCTGGGAACATCGCTTGCAAGACCGCTGATCGCCCGGGGCCAGGTAGAGGCGGCCAGGAAAACGGGCGCTGACGCAGTCAGTCATGGCGCTACCGGAAAGGGGAATGACCAGGTGCGGTTTGAGTTAGCCTACATGGCCCTGAATCCCGAGCTGAAAATTATAGCGCCCTGGAGGACCTGGGATTTCAGAGGCAGAGAAGACCTCATGGAATATGCCCGTTCCAGGGGCATTCCCGTACCCGTGACCAAAGAGAAACCTTATTCCAGCGATCGCAATCTCCTGCACATCAGTTTTGAAGGGGGAATCCTGGAAGATACCTGGCGAGAGCCTCCCGAGGAGATGTTTGTGTTGACGGTCTCACCCCGGGACGCACCGGACAAGGCTACCTACGTTGAGATCGGGTATGAAAAGGGAAACCCTGTTTCTGTGGACGGCGAGCCCATGACCCCTGCGAAACTGCTGGCCTGTCTCAATAAACTGGGAGGAGAAAACGGCATCGGCAGGGTGGATATGGTGGAAAATCGCTACGTGGGTATGAAATCGCGCGGGGTTTACGAAACACCCGGGGGAACCATTCTGCGAGTTGCCCATATTGCCATGGAATCGATTACCATGGATCGCGAGGTCATGCATCTCAGGGACGGGCTGATTCCCAGGTATACCGACATGCTTTACAACGGTTACTGGTTCGCGCCCGAGAGGGAGATGCTCCAGACCCTGGTTGATGAAAGCCAGAAAAACGTGAACGGAGTTGTGCGGTTGAAACTCTACAAAGGCAACTGTATCGTTGTGGGAAGAAAATCTCCTTCCTCTCTGTACCATTCGGCCTTTGCCACATTCGAGGGGGATGAGGTCTACAACCAGCAGGATGCCGAGGGATTTATCCGCCTGAATGGATTGAGACTGAAGATCCAGCGCCTTTTGCATAACAGCTGACAAACGCTGTAACAGTTTGAAATGAACTAAGGTTGATGGTCTTGTAAAAAGTCCCCAAGGCCGTCACTCCCGCGAACGCGGGAGTCCATAAGCACCTGATGTTCCTGGATTCCCGCGTTCGCGGGAATGACGAAAACGGATTATTTTCGACTTTTTACGGGACCATCAAAGTTAAGGAATTCTTCATTTTTCCACTTTAGCTCACTTTAGTCACTTTAGATCACTTTAGAAGGAGATGAAAACGTATCATGTCGGTAAAAATGTGGGGTGGACGATTTGCCAAGGAGACGGACGCGCTTGTCAACCGATTTAATTCTTCCATCGGTTTTGATCACAAGCTTCACGCCTATGACGTGGATGGCAGCATTGCCCATTGCAGGGTTCTCGCAAGGAAAGATATCATTACCGAAGAAGAAGCCGTGATCATGATCGAGGCCCTCGGACAGATCAAAAGGGAACTGGAGCGTGGACAACATCCTTTTACCGACGACCATGAGGATATTCACAGCCTGGTGGAAGAGATCCTTGTGGACAAGATCGGGCCTCTGGGTGAAAAGATCCATACGGGTCGAAGCAGGAACGACCAGGTTGCCCTGGATGTAAGACTGTATGTCCGGGATGCTGTTCAACAGGTGATCAACCTGATCAGGACGAACCAGATTGCCCTGGTTACCCTTGCGGAAAAGAATATGGGTGTGATCATGCCGGGCTATACCCATATGCAAAGAGCCCAGCCGGTTCTTCTCAGCCACCACCTGATGGCCTATTACGAAATGTTGGGAAGGGATCGTGAACGTTTCGAGGAAAGCCTTAAAAGGGTCATCGTGCTTCCGCTTGGCAGTGCGGCTCTGGCCGGCACAACGTTTGAACTGGACAGGGATTCCATTGCCAGGGATCTGGGATTTGAGCGGATATCCCGGAACAGCATGGATGCCGTCAGCGACCGGGATTTTGTTATGGATTTTCTTTTCAATGCCTCCATGGTCATGATGCATCTGAGCCGTCTGAGCGAAGAACTGGTCCTGTGGTCCACCCAGGAGTTCGGGTTTGCGATTATTTCAGACAGCTTCTGTACCGGCAGCAGTATTATGCCCCAGAAGAAAAATCCTGATATGCCGGAACTCATACGTGGTAAAACAGGGAGGGTGTATGGCCATCTCATGGCGCTCCTGACCACATTCAAAGGGTTGCCCCTGACATACAACAAAGATATGCAGGAAGACAAGGAAGCCCTGTTCGATGCGGCTGATACCGTAACCATCTGCCTCGAAGTCATGTGTCGGCTTTTAGGGGAGATCGATTTTGACAGGGAGCGGCTTGAAAAGGCGGTAAGCCGGGGGCATCTTGCCGCAACGGATCTGGCCGATTATCTGGTTCGAAAAGGGATTACTTTCCGTGAAGCCCATGAAATCGTGGGCAAGATGGTCCTTTCCGTTATCGATAAGGGCAAGGAACTGAGGGAACTGACTCTGGAGGAGATGAAAGGGTTCACCAGGCAGATCGGAGAGGATGTGTATGCTTGGCTGGATCCCCTGAAATCGCCGGGAAGAAGAAATAGCCCGGGTGGAACGGGCCCGGAGAGGGTCAGGCATGAAATTGAGTCGGCAAAGAAGGAGTTAGGCATTTGATCCGGTGGGGAAAAATCTTTCTGATTGCCCTTTCATCCGTTCTTGTGTTGTCCTGTTTCGGATGCGGAAAGAAAGGCCCGCCTTTTCTGACGGCGTATCCTGCTCCTCCACGGGTGGACACCCTGCAGGTTACCTGGAAAGAAGGAATCGTTATCTTGGAAGGAACCGTAAAAGGAGAGGTGCAGGATAAAGAACAGATTACAGGGTGCAGAGTCTTCAGTGTGTGGTATGCCATCGATAATCCGCCCTGTGAAACATGTCCCGTTGAAATGAAAGGTTTTCAAGAGATCCAGGGAAAAGTGGTGGTCGGCACAACGTTCAGGTGCGAAATTGAAAAAGAGAAGCGGACGGGGATCGTCTATTTTCAGGTCAGGCTGCTGGGCAGGGGAGGGGCGGTTGGCCCCCCGTCAGAAATGGTAAAGATTACTGAGTTAGGCTATGGCAGGAGATCATGAATCATTTTCATTATATACAGAATGAGCTTTACTGCGAGAATGTACCTGTATCAAAAATTGCCCGGGATGTGGGAACGCCCGTCTATATCTATTCCCATGCAACGCTCAGTCGGCATTTTGATGTTTTCGATTCTGCTTTCAAAGGCGTGAATCATCTCACCTGTTTCTCCATGAAATCAAACTCCAACGGTGCGGTACTGAACGTTTTTTCCCAGCTGGGGGGAGGGGTAGATATTGTTTCGGGAGGTGAGTTGTTCCGGGCATTGAAGGCCGGAGTGGTTCCTGAAAAAATTGTCTATTCAGGCGTGGGGAAACGGGAGGAAGAACTTGCGTATGCATTGGAATCCGGTATCCTCCTCTTTAATGTGGAATCAGCCCAGGAAATGCACAGTCTGAACCGGGTTGCCGAAAGAATGGGGAAAAAGGCGAAAATCGCCCTCCGGGTCAACCCTGATGTGGATCCCAAGACCCATCCCTATATTTCCACCGGATTAAAGGAGAATAAATTTGGCGTCAGCATCAAGGATGCCGTAGAGCAGTATTCGGTTGCGTCGGGCCTCAAAGGCCTTCAGGTGGCCGGGGTGTCCTGCCATATCGGATCGCAGCTTACCAGCATCAGTCCGTTCGTCGATGCCCTGAAAAAATTGAAGGATCTGATTGAACGGTTGACTCGTTTGGGCATGCGGATCGACTATCTTGATCTGGGGGGTGGGCTTGGGATTACCTATGAGGACGAATCTCCTCCTCCACCTACGGAATATGCCGCGGCGATCCAGGCCGAACTTGGAGAAACAGGCCTCACATTGATTCTGGAGCCCGGCCGCGTGCTTGTGGGAAATGCGGGAATCCTTGTTGCGGAGGTTATTTACACCAAGATCAGTGATGACAAGATCTTTTTTGTGGTAGACGCGGCCATGAACGACCTCATGCGGCCGAGCCTTTATAACTCATATCACGAAATCAGACCGGTTCGGGTTACCGGCAGGAAAAAGGTGAAGGCGGACATCGTAGGCCCGATCTGCGAATCCGGGGACTTCCTTGCCAAAAACAGGGAAGTGGCGGCATTTGAACCGGGAGAACTGTTGGCGGTAATGAGTGCGGGCGCCTATGGTTTCAGTATGTCGTCCACCTACAACTCCAGGCCTCGTGCCTGCGAAGTGATGGGTAAGGGCGACCGCTTTTCCGTCATACGGGAGAGGGAGAAAATGGAAGACCTGATTCACGGGGAAAAGGTCCCTGATTTCTAAGCATGGCATGCCGAGGCAAAAACAGTGGAAGCGATCGAATTCTGGAAAATGAGTGGAAGCGGCAACGATTTCATTGTTGTTGACAACAGGGACGGCGTCATACAGGAAAAAGAGATGGGCCGTCTTGTAGAACGGGCCTGTCGAAGACGAAAGTCTGTAGGCGCTGATGGAATGATCTTTGTTGTGAAATCAGAAAAATATGATTTCGCATGGCGATTTTTCAACGCCGACGGGGGGGAGGTTGATATGTGCGGCAACGGGGGACGCTGTGTTTCCCGCTTCGCTTTTTTGAAGGGAATTGCAGGGCGGAAAATGACCTTCAGCACCATGGCGGGGCCTGTTTCCGCGGAAGTGAACGGACGGATCGTGAAGATCCTGATGCCCGCGCCCACCGGTTTGAAGCTTGATGTTGATCTGGAATTTCTAAAAGGATGGAAGAGCTGTGATTTTATCAATACGGGAGTCCCTCACACGGTTCTGAGCGTGGAGGATCTGACGAACCACCCTGTGACGGAGCAGGGTCGGATTGTCCGATTTCACAACCGATTTGCTCCCGAGGGGACTAACGTCAATTTTGTCATGAAAACAGGATTAAATGAACTGGCTATCAGGACCTATGAACGGGGAGTTGAAGATGAGACCCTGGCCTGTGGGACAGGCGCCATTGCAAGCGCTCTGGTGGCTTCCGCAAAAGAAATGGTCCAGTCCCCGGTCAAGGTGAAGACCCGGGGCGGCGACGAATTGACCATCTATTTCAGCCGAAAAGGTGATTCCTTTGATCAGGTATGGCTTGAAGGAAACACTTCCATCATATATACGGCCTCACTCCACGATGAAGCTCTTTGATGATGCAGGAACTTGGCGATCTTTTCAAAAACACTGAAAAAAGGAGGGTATCATGTTTAAAGGATCTATCGTTGCTATCGTGACGCCTTTTAAAAATGGAGAGGTGGATGAAGACGCATATCGCAACCTTATTGAATTTCAGATTGAAAACGGGACCAGCGCCATTGTCCCCTGTGGAACAACCGGTGAATCGGCAACCCTGAACCATAAGGAACATGCCCGCGTAATCGATATTGCTGTTGAGGCTGTGAATAAACGGGTCCCGGTCATCGCAGGGACCGGCGGAAACAGCACTCAGGAGGCCATTGAGCTGACGAAACACGCCAAGGAAGTGGGCGCGGATGCCACGTTACAGGTGACTCCATACTACAACAAACCCACGCAGGAAGGGCTTTATCAGCATTTCAGCGCCATTGCAAAAGCGGTTCCCCTTCCACAGGTCCTCTACAATGTTCCGGGAAGGACCGGTGTCAACATGCTCCCCGAGACAGTCGCGCGATTAGCCGAGCTGCGGGAAATGGTGGCAATCAAGGAGGCATCGGGCAATCTGGCACAGATGGCCGAAATCATCAATCTGGCCGGAGATAAAATCACACTCCTTTCAGGGGATGATAATATCACGCTTCCTGCCCTGGCCATCGGGGGAAGAGGGGTGATCTCTGTAGTCGCCAACATTGTCCCGAAAGACACTTCCGATCTTGTCAGGTTCTGGGAGGAAGGCAAAATCCAGGAGGCCAGGGCGCTTTTTTTCAAACTTTTCCCTCTGTGCCAGGCCATGTTTCTTGAAACCAACCCCATTCCCGTGAAGACCTCGGTTGCCCTGATGGGAATGAGCCAGGATGAAATGAGATTGCCGATGTGCGCCATGGCGCCATCCAATCTGGAAAAATTGAAAAAGGCGCTTGGCGCATACGGACTTATTTAAACGCGGAATGCGGAATAACGAATTACGAATTACGAATTACGAATTACGAACAAGGGGGGGATGGCCATGGTCAATGCCATTGTTGCAGGAGCTGCAGGGCGTATGGGAAGGCGGATCATCCACATGATTTACCAGAATCCTGAGACAACCCTTGTGGGCGCTTTTGAACGACCCGGGCACCCTGATCTCCACGAAGATGCGGGGATTTTGGCAGGAGTGGGAGAGCTCGGCGTGAAGATTCAGGAATCCCTTGAGGAAGTGATGGCCAAGGGGGATGTCCTCATCGACTTTACCGCGCCGGAGGCCACCCTGAATAATATGCGTGTATGTTCCAGTCACGGGTTGTCTGCCGTTATCGGAACCACGGGCATTTCCGGAAAAATGCTGCAGGAACTGGAAACCCTTGCCAAAAAAACCCGATGCGTTTTTTCCCCTAACATGAGCGTGGGGGTCAATGTCATGTTCAAGATTGCGGGGGAGATGGCCCGGATTCTTGGGGATGATTACGACATGGAAATCCTGGAAGTGCATCATCGGCTCAAAAAGGACGCCCCGAGCGGGACCGCCATGAAACTGGCAGGGGTGCTGGCCGATGCTGTTGGGAGGGATCTGGACAAGGTTGGAGTATATGAACGGAAGGGAATAATCGGTCAGAGAACCGATGCGGAGATTGGCATACAGACCTGGAGAGCCGGGGATATCACAGGTGAACACACGGTGATGTTCGGAGGCATTGGGGAAAGGCTGGAATTGACGCACCGGGCGCACAACAGGGACAACTTTGCGCGTGGAGCTGTAAGGGCAGCCCTTTGGATTGTCGGGCAACCTGACGGGCTCTATGACATGCAGGATGTGTTGGGACTCAGATGAGCTGCAGCCCTTGGAAAAAACCACGGAACTTATGGGGATAAAATGAAGAGATTTGAAAAAGCCGAACGTCTAAGACAACTTCCACCCTATCTTTTTAAAGAGATCGATCGAAAAAAAGCGGAAGTCAGGTCAAGGGGAGTAGACATTATCGACCTGGGGGTGGGTGATCCGGATCTTCCCACCCCCGAACATATTGTCAGGGCGCTGAAGAGGGCTGCCGATGATCCGGCAAACCACAGATATCCGTCCTATTCAGGCCTGAACACCTTCAAGGAAACGGTGGCGGAATGGTACAGGGAAAGGTTCGGAGTGGTTCTGGACGCTTCCACGGAAGTGGTATCCTTGATCGGGAGCAAAGAGGGGATTGCCCATTTCCCTCTTGCTTTTATCAATCCCGGTGATCTGGCGCTGGTCCCCAGTCCGGCCTATCCCGTCTACAACATCGCGACCATTTTTGCCGGGGGCGAGTCATTTTTCATGCCCCTGTTGAGTGAAAACAGGTTTCTCCCGGACCTGAAAAGCATTCCTGAAGAGATAGCCGTCCGGGCTAAAATCCTGTTCATCAATTATCCGAACAACCCGACTTCCGCCATTGCCGATCTGGATTTTTTCAAGCAAGTCGTGGCTTTTGCAAAAAAGTACGATATTCTGGTCTGCCATGACGCGGCCTATACGGAGATGGCCTTTGACGGATACCGTCCCCCCAGTTTTTTAGAGGCAGAGGGGGCGAAGGAAGTGGGTATAGAATTCCACTCGCTCTCCAAGACCTATAATATGACCGGTTGGAGAATAGGATTTGCCGTGGGCAATCCCATTGCCGTGGAGGGATTGGGGGCCATCAAGAGCAATATAGACTCAGGCGTTTTTCAGGCGGTTCAAGTGGCCGGCATCGAGGCCATAAAGGGGGATCAGGCCTGCGTGGAGGAAATGAGCCGGATCTATACGGAACGTCGGGACGTGATGGTCAGGGGGCTCCGTGATTCGGGCTTTGAGGTGGAGACGCCAAAAGCGACCTTTTATCTCTGGATAAAAGTTCCCGAAGGATATAGCTCGGCTCAACTGGCGACGCGGCTATTGGAAGAAGCGGGTCTGGTGGTCACACCAGGCAACGGCTTTGGAAAACCGGGAGAGGGGTACTTCCGTATGGCCCTTGCCCAGAAGAAGGAACGGCTTGAGGAGGCAGTGCAAAGACTCAAGAAAATGGAATTTTGACTCGTCACATAAAAGCAACCCATGACTGAAAAAGCGTATATCGGGGTAGGCAGCAACCTGGGCGATAAGGTCGCCAATTGCCAGGCGGCTGTCGAAAAGGTGGATAGCCTGCCAGGGTGCAGCGTGAGGGCCCGATCCGGTCTTTACCGCACGGAACCGGTAGACGTTGAAGACCAGGACTGGTATGTGAATGGCGTTATTCGTGTGGATACCGACCTTCCGGCAAGAGGCCTGCTGATGGAATTACTGGCCATTGAAGCGTCCATGGGCAGGGTCAGAAAACAGAAATGGGAAGCACGCATCATCGATCTGGATATCCTCCTTTACGGGAATCACCGGATTAAAGAGGAGGATCTGATCATCCCCCATCCGCTGATGCATTCCAGGAGATTTGTTCTTGTTCCCCTGAATCAATTGGATCCAGACCTGGTGCATCCTGTATCGGGCAGGGCCATATGGCAATTACTGCGGGCTTGTGGGGAAACGGGTCAGGACATCCTGCCTTTGGGAGCGTAAGACCATGCTGCGAATACTCTTTTTCGGTGTTCTTGTTTACCTGCTCTATCGTGTATTTAGGCAATACTTTGGCTCCCGGGGAAATATTGAGCGGGGGAGTAACGGGGGCGCCATTGATGAAATGGTGCAGGACCCGTCCTGCAAGGCCTATATCCCGAAAAGGACGGCACTGAGGAAAAACGTTGGGGGGCGGGAGTTTTTTTACTGCAGTCGGGAATGTGCGGAGAAACATGAGGAGGAAAGTAGAAACCGGACTTAGGTTTCGGGGTAGGTACTATCTAAACAAGAGAGGGAGACACAGATGAAATTTTTTATTGATACGGCAAATGTTCAGGAAATCAGGGAAGCCCATGTCCTTGGCATGGTTGACGGCGTTACTACAAACCCAAGCCTGGTAGCGAAAGAAGGACGAGACTTTAAGGAATTGCTCAAAGAGATATGCGGGATCGTAGACGGTCCCGTCAGCGCTGAGGTGGTGAGTGTTGACGCAGAGGGTATTGTTCGGGAAGCGAGAGACCTGGCTGGAATCGCCGAGAATATTGTGGTGAAGGTTCCCCTGATTGAAGAGGGACTCAAGGCCGTCAAAATCCTGGCCGATGAAGGAATCCGGACGAACGTAACCCTCTGTTTCTCCGCTGTGCAGGCCCTGATGGCCGCCAAAGCCGGCGCTGCCTACATCAGCCCGTTTGTGGGAAGGCTGGACGATATCAATCATGTGGGAATGGAGTTGGTGGAACAGATCCTGACCATCTATGAAAACTATTCCTTTGATACCGAGGTCATTGTAGCCAGCATAAGAAGCCCGCTGCACGTGCTGGATTCCGCCCTCATGGGCGCGGACATTGCCACCATCCCTTTCAAGGTCATCAAGCAGCTCGTTAAACACCCGTTGACGGATATCGGCCTGGCTAATTTCCTCGCAGACTGGAAAAAAACTGTCTGATAAATGAAACAGTTAAGGCTCCTTCTTGGGATAACTGCGGGATTCGCACTCCTGTTTCTGAATCCTCCTCAAGTTTCCGCGGACATCTACAAATACGTGGATGAAGAGGGGGTCTGGCATTTCACCAATGTGAGAACGGACAGCAGATATAGAATCTTCATGAAGACTGCCGTCAAAAATGCCAATCAGTTTATCAGTAAATACGGTTATATTATCACGCAGGCTTCGAAGCAGTTCGGTATAGATCCTCATCTCATCAAGGCCGTGATCAAGGCGGAATCGGGTTTCGATCACAAGGCGGTTTCCGAGGATGGCGCCCAGGGACTGATGCAGCTCATGCCCGATACCGCGACAGATATGGCTGTGGAAAATCCTTTCGATCCGCAGGAAAACATCTTCGGGGGCGTAAGATATCTCAGCCTCATGTTAAAGCGGTTCAACAACGACAAGAGGTTGGCCCTGGCAGCCTACAATGCGGGGCCTAAGAACGTTGAGAACTATAAGGGAATCCCTCCATTTCCCGAAACCAAAGCCTTTGTAGACAAGGTGATGCAGCTCTACAGGGCATACAAGGGGAAAAAATAAGGGCTTCGCGGATTCACGTGAAGAATCGTTTTTTCCAGAACAGAGGTGTCAGGTTTCGGGTGTCAGGTTTCAGTCCCGCCGCAGCGGGATTCCGGCTTTGCGATCCACAAAGCATAAATAGAGGTTCTTAAGCAGAATAAGTCGAATGCGGCCAGGGTTTTCCCTGACACCTGAAACCTGGCTCCTGAACACTGTTTATCGGAAACTGCCATTTCATGAAACAGAAACTGAAGAAGGCTGTTCTCACGCTTCCAAATCTGATGACCTTGTCCAGACTGGCCTGTGTTCCTGTGGTCC
>DUZB01000027.1 GCA_013349725.1 Deltaproteobacteria bacterium
GAACGGGATGACGGTCGAAGCTTTGGCGGCGGCGAAGATCGTCCAAATCGCGGACGGCGGCCCCGTCGACAACTCGGGCGTCGCCCAGCTCGTGAGCTTCCTGCAACTGAACAATCAGGCGGACGGTTTCAATATTGTGGCTTTCGACAACGTTCAGGTGCTCTACACGCCAGGCGGCGCCGCCGCGAACGTCGGGATCGATATCGCGTTTCTGTTCGGCGAGGGGCTATTGCAAGGCAACCAGTTCTGCTCCGGAGCCAAAGGCAGTGAAACCCGCATTACTCTTCCCAACCTGCAAATCTTCCAGGTCGATCCACTCACGAGCCCGCCTGAGTTGACCTGGAGCGCGGCAGCCGGCGACAACAACCCACCGAATCTGGTGCACGAGTTGATCTATACGAAGTACACGGTCACCACCACGGACAATCCGACGCTCGGCGTCGCGGCGGGCACGACTGGAACGTTTCACGCGTTCACGTGTGCCTGGTCTGATGCGGACACATCGCCCCAAAACAACACGCAGGACGGAGATTTCAAAACCTATGGCGACATGCTCAGCTTCATCAACGTCGGGTTGCGGAACCCCGACGCGGAGGGGCAGACGGGACTGAAGTACCTCCAAGATGCGCTCGGCCTCAACTAGTATGGGTTTTTGGGGACCTCCTTAAATAGTCAAATATCTACACTCTTATGCCCCATGAAGTGAAAGGTAATCGCTATATTTTGTCATGTTACGCATCACGCGGGCAGCCAGACGAAAATCCGGGAATGTAGTCACGCCTGCGTTTTGAAACCACTCCTCTGCCTCTCTTCGGAGTATATCCATCTGCCAGTTATTCTCTCTCGGAAGGCAAATGAAAAGAGGTTTTTCCAACCGCTCCGCAGCCTCCAAACAGAGGTGGAGATAGTCATTTAAAGCGGATTTCCCATAGATATCGCAAATCCTTTTCGGGGAAAAACTGAAAATCATCGCATCGATGTTGTCATCATCTCGGATGAGTTCCATGACTCGAAGCAGGTTTCCTTCATTCGTACGTGTTGGCATAATTGCAGGCACAATATCGAGTGGATTCCTGATGCTGTTCCCTTCGATCGGAACAAATTCCCCCATTCGGTGCGTGGTCTCGTCCATGAGAGGAGGCACCTTAAGACCCTCCTTTTCGGCAAAGTCGGTCATGGTGACCGATCCGCCACCCGCGCCTCCCAAGATCGCCACGTTTTTCCCATTGGGTTTCCTCAGAGCCTGCAGGGCTTTGATCGTGAAGACCATTTCATCCATTGAATGGACCATTATGATCCCTGTTTGCCTGCACATGGCTTGCCAGATGTGCTGTGCCCCTGAAAGCGCAGCGGTGTGGGACTGGGTGGCCCTGGAACCTCCTTGGGTCTGCCCACCTTTCCAGATGACTAACGGTTTTTTCAAAGTGGTCTCTTTTGCCACTTCAAGAAATGATCTCCCATCCTTCAATCCTTCTATGTACGCTCCTATGATTTCTGTTTTATCGTCCCGGGCAAGATAGCTGAGAAAATCATGGGCCTGCAGATCGCTTGCATTTCCAAAGCTGACCACCTTGCTGTAAAGGAGCCCCTGATCTGCTCCATGGGCGACAATCTGATAAGCCAGCTGACCACTCTGCGAGAAAAGTCCTGTTGACCCCGGTTGAGCAGGGAAATCACTTGACCACGAGAGTCCCCCTTCCGGGCAGTATACACCCATGCAATTGGGTCCGATGACCCTGACACCACCTTTCCTGGCCGTTTCAATAAGGCTTTTCTCAACTTCTGCATTGTCACTTGCGCCCGTTTCGCTAAAACCGGCGGTTAGGAGATGAACAAATTTTACGCCTTTCTTGACACATTGATCCATTACCTGAGGTACAATCGCCAGAGGGACCGTGAAAACAGCAAAGTCAATTTCATCCGGGATATCCAGAATAGTCGGATACGCCTTGAGACCCAAGATGGTCCTTACCTTGGGATGAACAGGATAAATNGCCCCCTGAAATCCCATTTTAAACGATCCCGCGATCCAGGCATTGCCATTTGACCAACCCCAATCTCTCTGGGAGGTGGCGCCAATGATCGCTATATTTCTTGCGTAAAAAAGTCGTTCCAGTTTTTTTAACATCAAAATACCCCCAGTATGATAAGAGCATGGCGTTTTTTGATAGGTATATAGCAGACAACGAAACAAAATTGCAGCTATTTTATGAAGAGAAAAAATCTATGTGGGGCTACGGGTGTACATAGGATGATGTAAAGCCTCGGCGCTTTTTGTGATCATCGTTTTTGAATCTTTACGTGGGTGATCTATTTTTGGTATGTTGGAATGAACATTTTTCATGGACCACGGTCAATGCACAATTCAATGTAGGCTTGACACGAATGGGTTGAAAGAATAACTTACTTAACTGTTATTAAATGATTCCGTAAAGATCCGGATTTTATAAACCGAAAGGGATATGTATGATTATTAAAATGATGGAAACAGGGCCGCTGATGGTAAACTGCTATATCATCGGCGATGAAAATGTCAGTGAAGGAGCTGTTTTTGATCCGGGTGGAAATGTGGATCAGATACTCATGGTGCTTGCTGAAAATCATCTGAAGGTGAAATATATTTTCAATACGCATACGCACTGGGACCATGTGGGGGGAAACAGTAGGCTGGAAGAAGTCACAGGGGCTCCCATTCTGACGCACTTTAAAGAGGCGGCAGGCTTGAAATCGGCAGCAAGCCATGCCGGGGCGTTCGGGAGTAGTGCGGATAATTCCGAGGCTTCGCAGTTTATTAAGGAAGGGGATGTGATTCAGGTGGGATCCATTAAATTCGAGGTCATTGACCTGCGTGGCCACTCGCCTGCGGGCCTGGGGTTTGTTTTTGACGGAGAACTTCCCGTGGATGGAGTCCTGCAGAAAAAGAAGATGGTCATTTGCGGGGATGCCCTTTTTGCCGGGAGTATAGGAAGGACGGATTTTCCTGGAGGAGATATGGGATTACTGCTTGAAAATATAAGAAAGAAAATTTTCACACTCCCTGACGATACGCTGATCCTTCCCGGACACGGACCCACTTCCACTGTAGGCCAGGAAAAAAGCAGCAACCCCTTTTTTTAACACGAAAACACATTTTCAACCACGAATAACACCAATCTCACGAATGGATGGAATTCAAGTTCTTTGAAGCATATCCTCTTCATTGTTTTATCGATTTTCGTTGTGGTCCTTGTTTTTCTGAGGGAAAGTCAGATGAAGCGGCCCGAAAATCCCCCTTCTGAAGGCTGCCTGGTCTGCCATGACCAGGTATCCGATCCCGATACCTTTCACCCCGTCTCCGCATTCGGATGTTACTCCTGTCACCTGGGAAACAGGTTCTCTATGGATAAAGAGCGCGCCCATATGGGGATGGTGATCCGACCCGGGGATTTACGGAATGTGGACAAAACCTGCGGAAAAACCGGGTGCCATCAGGATATGGCTGCACGCGTAAAAACAAGCCTCATGGCCACGAACAGGGGAATCCTTCAAACCCTCCAGCAGTTGTGGCCGGAAGATGGTCCTCTTCCAAAGCAGGTGAAAGGTTCCCCTGTGAGCGCTGTGACAGATCTCTATGACGGGGTTTCGCAGCAGAATCTGGCGGTTGACCACTATCGGAAGCTGTGCGCGGGATGCCATTTATGGAAGGAAAGGGGCAGTCACGAAGGGGAAGTCGGCAAAAGAGGCGGGGGGTGCAGTGATTGCCATATCATTGAGGTCGATAAGAGACGATCCGCGGCAGAGGGTCGGTTTGAACATCCCGGATTGACCACAAGAATTCCTTCCGAAAACTGCGTGAAGTGCCACAACCGTTCCGCGAGGATCGGGTTGTCCTATTTTGGCAGATTTGAATCCGCCGGTTATGGTACACCCTATGAAGGAGCCGACTTGAGCAGCAGGAGTCTGTCGGGGAACCGGTTTTTTCTGAATCTCCCGGCGGATGTCCATTTCAGTAAAGCGAACATGGATTGTATTGACTGTCACACAGCTGTCGGTCTCATGGGGGACGGTCGGGTTCATGATCATATGTCGGACCAGGTTGACATCACTTGCGAGGCCTGTCATGATCCGCAATTTTCAACGGCTGATAAAGTATCTGCCTTTGCCGGCCGGATGGCTTCTTTGAACCAAAAGGTTCCCTCCCTGAATGGAGAGCCGGTCGCGATTACCCGAAAAGGTACGCCCCTGTACAATGTAAGGAAGGAAGGAGACAGGACGGTTTTTTACCGCAAGAAAGATGGCGTTCCCATCCAGATCGATTCCACGTCTCCGGAAAAGCCGTACCATGCGCTCAAAGGTCATGATTCCCTGTCCTGCCAGGCGTGTCACAGCTTATGGATTCCCCAGTGCTTCGGGTGTCATCTTTCCTACCGTGAATCGGGAATGCAATACGACTGGATTTCGGACAAAAAGACGCCTGGAAGCTGGGAAGAGACCCGTTCCTATCTCCGCTTTTCAAAGCCGGCCCTCGGCATGAGGGACAATCAGATAGTGTATCCCATTTCGCCGTGCCAGGTGTTCGTCTCGGTCTTTGATGGGGCGAACGCCTATTTAAAAGAACGGTCTTTTGAGATTATCAATATTGCCGCCTTTGATCCCCATACCACATCGGGAAAATCCCGACCGTGCATAGATTGTCATGCTGATCCAAAGGTGCTGGGACTTGGTTATGGAATCCTGCATGAAAAGGATCACGACCTGGCGTTCCAGCCTGTCTATGATTCGGTGCTCTCCGGTTTGAAAACCCCTTTTTCCATCGATGCTTATGTGGATGTGGAGGGAAAGCCGCTGCAATCTCTTACGAAGGAAACCATCAGACCTTTCAACCGGGAGGAGATCCTCAAAATTGTTTCGGTAGAGCCCTGCATCGGGTGCCATCCTGGGTATGACGACCCGATCTACAGGGATTTTCAGGGTTCGGTGAAACGCTTCAAGACGGAGGCGGTTTTGCCATGTCGAAGGTGATCTCCCGTCTGAATCATACGTATCCTTCAGAAGAGCGGGTAAAAGGGTGGATAAAAGGGGTCGTTCTTTTCATTATTGTCCTCTATTTCCCTTCATTTCTTCCCGGCGCTGAAACGGGTATGGCGGGCGGAAAGGATTGCCTTTCGTGTCATCAGGGAATTGAGCCGATCAGTAAAAACCATGATTTCGACTGTTCCGTCTGCCATGTGAAGCCTGAGGACCGTAAAAAGGCGCTCTTACAGAAGGGACATCCCAAAGTCATTCGAAATCCGTCGGATCCTGCCACGGTGGAGATTTTCTGCCTGCCCTGCCACCGGAAAGAGATCGACAGGGTCAGGAACTCCCTCCATGGTTCCATGGCCGGGATCATCAATCAGACACGATATCTATGGGGCGCCCAGGACAGAGCTGCGCCCGCTGTTTATGGTCTCAGCGGTCCTTTCAAACCCCTGCCCATGCAGGACCTTTCCGTACCTCCCGATTCCCCTGCCATGTTAGTGGATGATTTCCTGCGGAGACGGTGTTTGCGCTGTCACCTTTATTCGGAAGGGACCCCTGGCGTAGGGCTTTACAGGGCATCCGGGTGTGCTGCATGTCACGTTCCTTACGACGATGATGGGAAGTACAAAGGGAGCGACAGGGCCATGGATAGATCCGGAGAAGGATATCCTGTTCGTCACGCGTTTGTGAGAAAGGTTCCGGACAGCCAGTGCCTCCACTGTCACAATAACAACCATGTGGGCGCCGATTATCATGGCCTGTTTGAGCATGATTTCAGCAGCACGTACCGATCCCCCATGGTGAACGGGAAACCGGCGCCTGCAATATATGGTCTGCACAACCATCGCCTGGCAAGAGATATCCATTCCGAAAAGGGAATGTGGTGCATCGACTGCCACTCAAGCAGGGATATCATGGGGGACGGAAATGCCTACAGCTATGAGATGGAGGCGGCAAAAATCTCATGCAAAGACTGCCACGGGGGATGGAAAAACAAAGAGCCTATCCAGTCGATCGGGGCAATCAGGAAACGTGGAAAGGATCTGGTTTTTGTCTCCGCGAACGGAATGGATCACGATCTTCCCCGTTTTTCGCCCGATGCCGGCTCCCACGGGATCAAGGCCCATGAGAAAGTCCGTTGCGGCGCCTGTCATGCCCGGTGGTCCTTTCAGGATTATGGAATGAGTGTGATCCGGGAGGATATCTTGTGGACCTACAAATGGGATGGTCTGGCCGCCCAGGGGGATCCAACCCTGCAGAAAATATTGGAGAAAAACCTGGCAGATCCCGAGACGGGTTATCCGGCTTCACAGGATCGGATCACGGCGGAATGGCGGCCGGGAATCTGGTCCATCGGTTGGCGCTTCAGAAGGTGGGAATGGATGCCGCTGGGCGTGGATGACAAGGGAAAGTACGCCGTTTTAAGACCTCTTTATCAATTTCTTGTTTCTTACGTGGATAAATCGGGAACCGTCGTTCTGGACAGTGTCGTTCCGGAAAGAGGGGATCATACCGGAAAGGGATGGGCGTTCATGCCTTATGTCCCGCATACCATCGGGCCGGTTGGGAGGGGCTGCAACGCCTGCCACCAGAACAGGATTGCGGCCGGGCTGGGAGTCCATCAGGAACTCACCGTGGACAATGCCTTGACCATTCCTTCTCCCCCCTGCATAAGGCCGATGCGTCTACTGGATTCCCAAGAGCGGAAGAAACTGTTCGAACCCACCAGGGAATGGCACAGGTCAAAAATCAAATCGATGATGGAAATCAAAGCACTCCTTCCTTTTTCAGATCCCTGATCCTTATCTGCACCATATATTGACGATTTTCGTGGAAAATGCACATCATGTTGGGTTTTTGCTTTACAAATGGCTGGGGTTTTGTTAAGGATGCTCTGAGTTATCTGAGCATGTAAAGGTCTCGCAGAAGAAGACAGCAAAATGAGGTCGCCATGAAGATCAAAACGGTTTCCATCCTTGGTTTCAAGTCTTTTATGGAAAGGCTCGATATCGATTTCCATGAGGGAGTCAGCGGGGTTGTCGGGCCCAACGGTTGCGGTAAGAGCAACGTGGTGGACGCCATACGGTGGTGCATGGGCGAGCAGAGTCCGAAACAGCTGCGCGGGCGCAAGATGGAAGATGTGATATTCAATGGCGCCGGAAATCACAAACCACTTGGCATGGCGGAGGTTTCCCTTCTTTTCTCCAACGGGAACGGATCGTTTCCCCATGCCTTCGCCCAGGATGAAGAAATTTTCGTGACAAGACGTCTGTACCGTTCCGGGGAAAGCGAATACCTGCTGAATAATATGCCTTGCAGGCTCAAGGATATTCAGGAAGTATTCATGGATACGGGCCTCGGGAACAGGGCCTACTCGATTATCGGCCAGGGACAGATAGGAACGATCATTGAACAGAGACCGGAAGAAACGCGGTTCATGCTGGAAGAGGCGGCCGGGATAACGAAATACAGGCGAAAGGTGGAGGTTTCCCAGAGAAAGATTCAGCAGACAGAAGACAACCTGCTGCGTGTGCAGGATATCCAGGGTGAAGTGCAGAGTCAGATGAGATCCCTGAAGAGGCAGGCCTCAAAGGCCGTTCGGTACAAGGGGGTGTGCGAAGAGATCAGGAATCTGGAATTGATCCTGTACAGCAATTCATTCTGTCTTCTGGAGAAAGAATTAGGCAAAAAAACCAGTTCAGCAGATGAGTTGGAAAGAAAGGAGATTTCCGTATCCACCGATGTGTCGCGGCTCCATGTGACGATGGAAGAATTGAACATGGAACTGGAGGAGAAAGATGAAGCCCTGGTCATTTTAAGAAAAAATTATTCCCGTTTCAGAGATCAAGTTCATCAAAGAGAAGCCGGCATTGAAGGACTTGTAAGGGAAAGCAAGATGCTGGGTGAACTTGAAGACCGTCTCCTCGCTGAAGAAAAGGAAGTGAACAAAAAGATAGAGGAACTGGAAAATGAGAAAGAAAAGCTGAAAGAGAAACAATCTCTTGCGGGAGATGCATTGGGAGGTTTGCAGGAAGAGTTTACCATAAAGGAAGAGAGTTTGCGAGGCCGAAAGGCGTTGTTGTCGCGCATAAGCGAAGAGTACAGGAAGGCCAGGACGGAATTGAGTGAAGGGGCAAACAAGGAGGTGGGGCTCAACCACGAATCGGGATATTTGAAAAAACTTCTTGAACAAATTACAGATGGCCGTTCAAGGTTGGAAAAAGAGATGGTAGAAATAAAAGTCAAATTTGTTAGTGTGGCAACTGCTTCTGAGAGAAAGGGACTTGTTCGTGAAGCAACCGCGGAAAGGCTTCAGGAAATTGAATCTGCCATTGAAAGAGAGACCCTTTCTTGCAATCATCTGGAAGGGTTGAAAAAGGGTCTGGACGATGGGCTGAGATCAGCGGAAACCGAAATGAATAAGCGGGAGTCTCGCTTGTCGAGTCTCGAGTCGTTGAGTGCGAATTTTGAAGGATATAAGATGGGGGTAAGGACCATCATGAAAGCCGGGGATTTTGAACCGCTGGAAAAAGGACGGGTTTTAGGGGTCCTGGCCGACAATATTCTGGTGGAATCTCCTTATGAGGAAGCCGTTGAAGCGGTTCTTGCAGACAAACTTCAGTATGTGGTGGTGAAGTGTCAGGAGGACGGCATGCTGGCCGTCGATTATCTCAAGAAAAAAGAAAAGGGAAGAAGCAGTTTTGTCTCCACTACGGAATTTGCGGCGATCGTCACGCGGGATAGGAGAAATGCGCCGGAGTTGCCGCGTCTGGCTGAATATGTTTCGGCAAAGGACGATTTCCTCCCGGTTGTCCACGGCCTGCTCGAAAATACGTATGTTGCTGAGAACTTAAATGTTGCCATGTCCTGCTGGAGAAATATACAGGAATCCGGGAAGAATGACACAGACGCCTGCTTTGTCACGGTGGAAGGAGACATGGTCGACGAGAGAGGGGTGATCAGCGGGGGAAAAGTCTCCCGGTCTTCCAGCGGGTTATTGGCGAGAAAAAAGGAGATGGATGGCCTTCGCAAAGAGGTTGCCGAAAAAAGAGAGAGCGTACGGCAATTGTATTTGAAAATGGAAGATGTTTCCGGCGAAATTGAGAATAAGAGAAAGTCTCTGGAGACGCTGGCTGAGGACAGATGGGGCTGTCGGGATGAAATCAATGAACTGGACAAAATATTATTCAGGCTTGCTCAGGAATCGGACCAGTTGGAAAGGCTTTCACAAAAACTGTCCGAAGATTTTGAAAAAAAGGAGATCGAACAGAGGAAGCACAGCAGTGGATTATTGAACATACAAGAACAGCTGGAAGGCCTGAAGGCCAGGAGAGAGAAGGAAAAAGTTTTTTTCCAGGAAAAAGAAGTCGAATTGAAAGAGGCGGAAGAGGAGTTCGAGGCGCTGAGGGAAGAGGTTTCGAGAATCAGGGCTGATCAGGGAATCGCGCAGGAAGCTCAACGGAGTCTGATCCGCGAAATGGAAATGGTGGATGAATACATGAAAAACTCCACGGAACGTCTTGCGAGAATCCAGGAAGAGATTTCCTCCGGAAGAATCCGTTCTGCGGAATGCTTGACAAAAAAAGAGGCCCTGGAAGAAGAACTGCGTTTGCTTCGTGTCGATCTGGCAGATGCGGAACAGGACATGAACCTTGCTGACATGGAGCGGAGAAGACTGCAGGACCGGATCAGGGAAGTGGAAAAGGAGGCGCAGGCGTTCAGAAAAGAAGCCGATGAATTGAAGGATCAGGTCAACCGCGCAAGAATGGAACATTCAGAGATCCGTTTCAGAATCAGCAACTTGAAGGATGTTGTCAGAGATAAATTTGACAAGGATCTTCCGAATATTTTTGCTGAGCATGTGCAGGAAGATTTCTCTCCAAAGGACGCGGAAGAAAAGATTGCGGACCTGAAAAAGTTCAGGGACAGTATGGGGCCGGTAAATCTGACGGCCATCACAGAGCATGAGGCTCTTGAGGAGCGTTACGAATTTATCGCAGGCCAGAGGCAGGACCTGGAAAGTTCCATTGAATCTCTGAGATCGGCCATTAAAAGAATCAACAGAAAATCGCTGGAAAAATTCAAAAAGACATTCGCAGAAGTGGATGCGAAACTCAAGGAGGTCTTTCCCATCCTCTTCAGCGGGGGGACCGCAGGGCTCAGATTGACGGATGAAAACAATCCCCTGGAAAGTGGCGTCCTGGTGGAAGTTCAACCGCCGGGGAAAAAACTGAGCCACATGGGCCTGCTCTCGGGCGGGGAAAAGGCGCTGGTGGCCATGGCCCTGATCTTTGCCATTTATATGGTCAAGCCGAGTCCTTTCTGCCTGTTGGACGAAGTTGACGCTCCTTTGGATGAGGCGAATATAGACCGGTTTAATAATCTTCTGGAAAGAATCAAGAATGCTTCTCAGGTGATTATGGTTACCCACAGCAAGAAGATTATGGAAATGACCGACCGCCTCTACGGTGTCACCATGGAGCAGAAAGGCATTTCAAAGCTTGTAAGCGTAGATATTCGAAATGGAAAAGAGGATCGGGTCGTTCATTAGACCGAGACCATCAACTTTGGGGTGAAAGACATGCATTCGAATAAAGATAGCGACTCAACCACTCACCTACTCACCCACTTAACGAGTTCTGACGAGAGGAAAGACGGTCTTTTCAGAAGGCTTCGTACCGGACTTTCAAGAACCCGGTCTACTTTTTCCGGAAGAATGGACCGACTTTTCCTGGGCAGGAAGGAGATTACGGAAGATCTCCTTGATGAACTGGAAGAAATCCTTTTTACATCGGATATCGGTGTGGCAACCACTCAGGAACTCATCGCTTCCATGAAGGAAAAAGTGGCCACAAAAGAACTGAAAGATCCTTTGAAACTCAAGAGCGCTCTCAAGGATCAGATCCTCTCCTTTCTGGATATTCCAGAGCCCGGAGTTGCGATGCCCAACCCCGGTGATCCGCTGGTGATTATGGTGGTGGGTGTAAACGGGGTCGGCAAAACAACCACCATAGGAAAAATGGCCAGCCAATTCATTGCCTCGGGCAAGAAGGTTATGCTGGTTGCTGCGGATACATTTCGGGCCGCCGCTGTGGAACAGTTGTCCATCTGGGGAGAAAGAGTCGGCGCCGAGGTGGTAAAGCAAAAGACCGGGTCCGATGCGTCGGCGGTCGTGTTCGATGCCCTGACAGCAGCCAAAGCAAGAAAAACGGATGTCGTTCTTATTGACACGGCAGGTCGGCTCCACACCAAAGTCAATCTGATGGACGAGCTGGAAAAGATTCATCGCGTGGCGGGAAGGAAAATTTCCGGCGCTCCTCACGAAGTCTGGATCGTTCTGGATGCCACCACCGGTCAGAACGCTATTTCACAGGCGGAGGTATTTCACCAGGCCCTGGGGTTGGACGCCATCGTTCTGACCAAGCTGGACGGAACGGCCAAAGGGGGTATTGTCGTAGGAATTTCAAGACAATTGGGCATTCCCATCAAGTTCATCGGCATCGGAGAACAGGTGGACGATCTCAGACCGTTTCATGGCAGGGAGTTTGTGGAAGCGCTGTTTGACTGATAGGGATTCAAAGCGCCCGCATCCACTCCTGCCGCAGCCCCACTTCTCCCCTCAGAGCCCTGTCAATCTGGTCAAGGGCATCCTGTTTGCCCTTTGGCAGCCTTGCCTTTATGGGCAGGTAGTTGGAGGCGTGGTTTGAGAAAAAGAGACCGCGACTCAGGTCCGTATATTTGATCATCTCCCTCAATTCCAGAAGCATGCCTTTTTCTGAGGGGAGCTCAAATTCGCCTTTTTGAAACTCATCATGGAGCCTGGTTCCGGGAATGATCATGACTGTCAGGGCCCCCACATAATTGGGGTCCATGGCGCTCAGGAGTCTGCCTGTGGCCTGTGCATGTTCCAGAGACTTATCTTTTCCCCCGATTCCCAGAAGGACCGTGACGGAAAGCTTGATGCCCGCTTCCCGGACTTTCCTTCCCATGTGGATCAGATGTTGGCCGCTTGTTCCTTTGCAGATATGCTTCAGCAGTGCCTCGTCCCCGGTTTCAACCCCCATATAGAGGATCCCGAGCCCGTTGTTTTTGAGATCCCGTAACTGCTCGGGGGTTTTCATTCCGATGCTCTTTGCGTTGGCATAGGCGCCAACCCGTCTGACCCAGGGGAGATACTCTCGGATTCGGTCGAGTATCCATAGGAGTCTTTTCTGGGGGATGATCAATGCATCTCCATCCATCAGGAACAGCCTGTCCTGCCTTTTCATATATTTCGAGGCGAAGCGGATATCATTTAAAATGACATCGTCGTCTTTGATGGTAAATCTCTTGTCTTTGTAGGTGCCGCAAAAACTGCATTTATTGTGGGAACAACCTAATGTGACCTGCAGCAGGATGCTGTAGGCCTCGCTGGGAGGCCTGATGCACATTCCCTCATAATGCATTTCTTCCGGTTCATCTGTTATTTCCATATGCTTGTACTCCTTTAAACGCTTAGAACTCTGCAAAACACATTCTCTTGCTGAATTCGAGTCGATTTTCACTGGTCCTTTCTTCCGTTTACCCCCCGCAGACTGACTTTCAATGCCTTGAAAGGATGTTTCACAGTGTCCAATACGGCGGTTGCTTCAAAACCGCAGTGAAGCATGCAGTTGGTGCATCGGGGATCTTTGCCGACACCGTACCTGGACCAGTCCGTGTTATTCATTAATTTTTCAAAGGTGGGTTCGTACTCGTCATTCAGGAGGTAGCATGGTTTCTGCCACCCGAATATATTGCGTGTGGGAATTCCCCATGGAACACATTTATAATCCTGATTTCCGGCAAGAAAATCCAGAAAAAGGCTGCTGTGATTGAAATTCCAATGGCTGTTCTCTCCAAGTTGAAAAATCGACCTGAAAAGGTCAATAGATTCTCCGCGCCTGAAGTAACTCTCCTGGTCGGCCGCCTTTTCATACTTGAAAGCGGAGGAGACGGTCATGGATTCCACCTTGAGAGAAGTAAGGAAATCGAACAGTCGGGCTGCGCCCTCTGCCGTTTCCCCCCTGAATAAGGTGGTGTTGGTGGTGACGCGGAATCCACGCGACAGGAGGAGACCTATGGCATCCACCGCTTTTCTGAAGGTTCCGGTGAGGCAGACCCTGTCATCGTGCCGCTCGTCCAAACCGTCGATATGCACATTGAAGGTGAGGTAGTTGGATGGCGTAAATTCTTCCAAACGGTTTTTTACGAGAAGGCCATTTGTGCACAGATAAACGAATTTTCTTTGTGCAGTCAGCCCTTGGACAATTTCAGGAATGTCCGGGTGAAGGAGAGGTTCCCCCCCTGCGATACAGACAATGGGTGCGCCACATTCTTCCGCAGCCTCCAAACACTCTTTCGAAGACATGACCTTGTTCAGGATTTCAGCAGGGTAATCAATTTTGCCACAACCCTGGCAGCGTAAATTGCAGCGAAAGAGCGGCTCCAGCATGAATGTCAGAGGATATCTTTCCTGCCCTCTGAGCCGTCGTTTAAAGATATAGGCGCCAATTCGCGCTTTTTGAATTGCAGGTATTCCCAAAAGTATCTCCCTTTAAAGAAGCAATTAGCTGCTAAGCTAACAGCTAATTGCATATTTTATTTGTCGCCCCACATCCCGCACATTCGTTTGAGCAGCTTCAGAGAACGTTTCCATTCCTCCGTCATTTCTTCCTCCGGCGGCATTCGGACAAAGATCTTCTCGATTTCCAGACAGGCCTCGGATGGATCTTCGTTCTCAACGAGGGCCTCCAGCAGGCCGACCCTGTTCTGCAGAAAATTCGGCGCCAGTTTTACGGCTTTTCTGAAATGAGTCATTGCTTTTTCAACATCTCCCACGCTCATGGGGAAGGAAGGGGCCCGCAGATAAAGTTCTCCAAGCATCCGGTCCGGACCGCCGTTATCAATGTTAGGGTTCAAGTGCCCCGCAGTCAAGGCCTCGCGCTCGATAACCGGCACCAGTTCAAGCCCTCTGGCTGGATCATTTTCGGCTTCAAGTCCTGTAAGATAAGCCATGAGATAATGAGCCGTTGCATTTTCAGGAAAGGATTTCATGGCGGCTTCCGCCATCTTTCTGCCCTCTTTTGCGTCCGCGAGTTTTTCTGCCCTGTTTTCCCCCTGCCTGGCCAGAAAAGCATAACAGACGGCGGCTTCCAAGGCTGCCAGAGGGTTTTCCCGGGCCTTCAGGGTAAACTTCTCAGCCTCGCTTCTGGTGCAGGATTCACCCATCACCCGGTTGCTTTCCGTGCCGTGCCTTTCGGTGGGATTCTCATCCTGGCGGATAACATCGTTCCCATGTGAACACGCACCTGTCAGGAAAAGAACAAAAAACAGGAATAGGAATCTACTAAAAACAGATCTCATCGGCTTTCCCACGTTTGAAGGATGAAAGGTCTTTATTTGCCGGGCCAAACCCTTCGGTTTGGAGCATACGGAGCAGGGATGCCGCATCCGGATCTTTATTCATTCCCATCAGAATTCCGGAAAGGCTGTCCGTCCACTGGTCCGGCTTTCCAAACCATACTACCGGATCTGAAGGCAGTTCCCGTGATGTGTGTATGATTTTTATTTTATCAAAAATATCGAGAGGTTTTACGGCCTTGTACTGGGCGATGTCCAATACCGCGCCCGCCGCCTTTCCAGCGGCAACCTGGCGCAACGATCGCAGGGGCCGGTAGGTTCCCTTCAGTTGAAACGGCAACTTGTGAACGGGTTCACCAAAGAGGAGGCAAGCCGCAGCGCTTTGTTCGAAAAGCATGTTACCGAAGACCTCGCCCTTCAGGCCTCGCCAGTTGTCAGGTCCGCTTTTCTGGGTGACGAGGCGCCATCTTTCGGTTGATGAGCCCTCGGGAAGAGTTGAAGCGATTGGAACCATGCCGAAATGTTGGGCCTCATCCGAATAGAAACCAATTCGCACAATACCCCATGCGGGTGGAGTTTTTTCCATGAACTGGAGAGCATCCTCAGGTTTGTTGAAATAATGCCCCTTGACGGAAACCGTGTTTCCCAATTTTTTCTGTACGTAAAGAGCCATGGCATCCATAACCGGTTGGGCCTGAACCGGATTACCCGGTTGTCCAGGCTGAATCACGGCAAAATCGAGATCTTTTCCCGAAACCGGATGAGCATTCCAGCAAACCATGAAGCCTGCGACCCATGCGAATAGAAACACCAGCTTCAGTTTATGCAATCTTTTCATTTCCATGAACGAATCCTTTTTTTGGTCTAAAAAAATGATTATCCATTATTCTTGAGATTTTCCAAGAGTTTCAGGACAGGGGGTAATACCAGAATAGATGCCAGCATACCGGTAAAAGAACCTATCACCATAACCGTTCCCAGCCCTGCCATGCCTCGATGATGGGCGAAGAGCAGTCCTCCGAATCCAATCATGGTCGTGGCGAAGCTGAGTACCACAGCGGTCGGAGTGCTGGTGTTGAAAAGACCTCCGGGTTTTTCTTTTGGATGATAGTTCAGGGGATTCCGGATCTCTCGCCAACGTGCTAAGAGATGTACCCCTCCGTCTACCCCGATGGCAATGAGGATCGGTATGGCAAAAAAATTTGCCAGATTAAAGTGGAGGTTAAACCAGCCCATGATTTCAAGCAGCCATAATATGCTGACTCCCAGCGGCAGCATGGTAAGAAAAACATAACCAAAAGATCGGGAATAGAGCCACAGAATAATGGTGACCAGGGCGATGGTCAGTACGGCGGCGGAGAGAAAAGTCCTGTGCATCAGGTGGGCAGATTCAAGCACTCCTACCGGGACGCCGCTTACTTCAGGGTCGACTGTTCTCAATTCAGACACAAAACGGCCCAGTTTATCGAAATCCCATACATCCTCTTTCGGAATTACCTTTATTTGATATCTGCCGTCTTTTCCTATGTGCAGATTTTTAAGTGAAGGCGGAAGATCTTCAGGGGTCATCTTCCCCGCTTTTAGCCATTTTATCAGCTTATTTATGGAGTTGCTCAGATCCTGGACCAGGCCCTTTTGCATCCCTTCAAGCAGCGCGACCTTTTCCTTTTCCCCCTGCAGAAGGTTCTGTGCCGAACGAATATTTTTCAGAATCTGGTCCATCCGGGAAAGTTCTTTCGTGGCCCCGGAGGCAAACAACTGCTCTTCAAGGGTTTCGAGCGCGGAGGAGAGCCTGGTGAGAGCTTTAATCAACCTGTCCGCATCAGGAGTTCCGGTTATGACCCCGTTTTCCGTGACAGATCCGAGGGCTGCTGCCGCTTCCTGATACAGCTTGGACTTTACAGCCTGTTGTTCAGGGAAGAAATCAAGGATGCTTTCCACTTTGTCCACCGTGGGCATGGCTTGTACTTTTTGCGTAAGCCTTCTTACATCATCCAAACTGTTTGCCGTAAGAATCGCATACCATGTGGATTCCCCCGAAGAATCCATCAGAATTTTTTCATATTCCACCGATTCAAGGCCCTGGGCCTGCAGTTCTAATAGATTGTAACTGAATTTCACCCTGAAAAGGCCGGGAAGACCGGCTAAGCTGATGGCCGTCAGGATCAGAATGAGCCTCATGGGTTTTCTAAGGAGGGGTTCCAGAAAAGGCATGGCCGTAACTCTGGGTGTGGAGGACGGGAAAAGCTTCTTTTTCCCGGCGATCAACAACATGGCAGGAAGAATGGTCATCATGGAGATCAGGCAGAACAGGACCCCCGTTCCCCCGATGAGACCCAGTTCGGAAAGACCGACAAAATCCGATCCAAGTACGGAGTAAAAAGCACAGACGGAGGTAATGGCGCCCAGAATGATGCCGGGTCCTGTTCGAAACATGGATGTCTCGACGGCATCCTCCGGTCCGCCTCCCCCTTTGCCGGCCTCGACGTAGCGTATGACGACGTGTATGCCGAAATCTACCCCAATGCCGACCAGGACCAGGGCAAACACAATGGAAAGCAGGTTCAGACTCCCGACGATAACCGTGGCAAAACCAAAGCTCCAGGCCATGGCTATTAACAGGCACAGCAGAACAAGAAAAGGTCTGAGCCAACCATGGAGAATGACCATGAAAAGGAGGCCAACGAGAACAATGGCAACAATGGCGGCCATGGTCATGTCGCTGTTGGTTGTTTCCATTTCATCCGCCTGAAGCACGGGTCTTCCCGTAAGGCCCGCAACGACGGATGGGAATTCAGCCTTTGTGTCATGGATAGCCTGCCGAACCATCTGGAGGGGTTTGCGAATGACATCCATGGTTCCATAATTTTTGACGGGAAGCAGGCGCATGATAAGAAGCTTGCCGTTGGATGTGAAGAAATAGCGCTTTGCGGATTGAGAAAACTCCTCGAGCGGACGGTACCGGCTGTCTTGCTGTAGAATTCCGTCCATGTTTTTGAGAAGCCCTCCAAGAGTTCCCAGGCCCTTTTCCATCATGGCAGGATCCATATCCTGAAAATTTCCACCCCCTTGGGTAAAGAGCTCACTGATCAGATCAAAGAAACCGGCCAGGGTTGCATCTCTGAGCCATCGTTGGATGTAAGGGGCCAGCGAGATAATGGTAGCTGAGAGCTTTTCTGCTTCATTCAGTGAAGTGAAAAACAGTGCATGGTCGCCAATGTCTGTTTCTGAAACACAGTAGTAAACGGCGCTGATGAGTTCCGGATGAACGGAGAGCCTACTGTTCAAGGTTTCTGCAAATTGTGCGGCCGTTTTTTGACCCTTTTCGGCGCCCCCGGTTTTTATCACCACATAGAGATATTCCTGGTCTCCGAAGTTTCTGAT